>JBAXRP010000020.1:0-30743 GCA_037131145.1 Bacteroidota bacterium | reverse complement strand
AGAGTGGCGGTCTCCAAAACCGTAGGCTGTGGGTTCGATTCCTACCACCCGTGCTTAAAATTAGATAAATGGCTAATAAAGTTGTTACCTACGTTCAGGAAAGTTATGATGAACTGATGCATAAAGTGTCATGGCCAACCTGGTCTGAATTACAAGGCAGCGCCATCGTTGTTTCAGTTGCTTCACTTATCATTGCAGTTATTGTTTTTGCGATGGATGAAGTATTCAGAAATATGCTTATTCAGTTCTATAAGCTTTTCTAAAAAATTAATTTTATATCTAAACTCTTTAAACAGTTCAGATCAAAGCATCAGTCATATATGGTTGAAACAACCAAAAAGTGGTACGTAGTAAGGGCAATATCCGGGAATGAAGGTAAGGTTAAACAATATCTCGACAATGAGATTGTTAATCAGAATCTTCAGGAGTATATCTCTCAGGTGCTTGTACCTACCGAGAAGGTGTATCTGATCCGAAATGGTAAAAAGGTTAGCAAGGAGCGGAACTATTTTCCAGGCTATGTTCTAATAGAAGCAGTTTTGGTTGGAGAAGTTCCTCATATAATCAGAAACATACCGGGAGTACTCGGTTTTTTAGGCGCAAAAGGGGATGCCCATCCTCTTCGCCCATCGGAGGTAAAACGCATTCTTGGCAAGTTTGATGAGATGTCGGAACAAGGTGAAGAGGTAAACATACCTTTTATTGTTGGCGAAACAGTGACTGTTACCGACGGTCCCTTTAATAGTTTCAGCGGTGTGATCGAAGAGATTAACGAGGAAAAGAAAAAATTAAAGGTAATGGTTAAGATATTTGGGCGCAAAACCCCGCTGGAATTAAGTTTCATGCAAGTTCAAAAAGAATAGTAAAATGGCAAAAGAAGTTAGTGGAATTATTAAATTACAGATTAAAGGCGCTGCTGCAAATCCTTCACCGCCTATCGGACCTGCTTTGGGCGCTAAGGGCGTGAATATCATGGAGTTTTGTAAGCAATTCAACGCTCGAACCCAGGACAAAGCCGGTAAAATTACTCCTGTCATAATTACGGTTTATAAAGATAAATCTTTCGACTTTGTTGTTAAAACTCCTCCTGTTGCAGTTCAATTGATGGAAGTTTCCAAACTTCAGAAAGGCTCAGCAGAACCTAACCGGAACAAAGTTGCTTCAGTTTCATGGGAACAAGTGCAAAAAATTGCAGAAGATAAAATGCCCGACTTAAACGCTTTCACAATTGAATCGGCAACAAAAATGGTTGCAGGTACAGCGCGAAGCATGGGTATAACCGTTACTGGCGCAGCGCCTTTTAAAAAGTAGAAAGAAAGTTGTTCAAACTACCTCATTAACAACATTAAATTAAAAACAATGATAAAGCTGACAAAAAAGAGGAAGGTTGCCTTGGCAAAAATTGACAAGACGACCGTTTATTCGTTGGCGGATGCTGCTTCACTGGTCAAAGAGATCAGTAGTTCAAAGTTTGATGCATCCGTTGACATTGATGTTCGACTGGGGGTCGACCCCCGCAAAGCAAACCAGATGGTTCGTGGTATTGTGACGCTTCCTCACGGTACTGGAAAAACCGTCAGAGTTCTGGTTCTTTGTTCTACCGACAAGGAGGATGAAGCAATTCAGGCGGGCGCTGATTTTGTAGGCCTTGAGGATTATATTGAAAAAATCAAGGGCGGTTGGACAGATGTTGATGTAATTATTACCATGCCCAGTGTGATGGCAAAGGTTGGCTCACTTGGAAAAATCCTCGGACCTCGCGGATTGATGCCCAACCCTAAAACGGGGACTGTTACCATGGATGTTGGAAAAGCCGTTAAAGAAGTTAAAGCCGGAAAGATCGATTTTAAGGTTGATAAATATGGAATTATTCACGCAGGGGTTGCGAAAGTATCTTTCGACCGTGATAAAATTGTGGACAATGCCCGTGAACTAATCACTACTATTCTAAAACTGAAACCCTCATCGGCCAAAGGTACTTATGTGAAAAGCATTTATCTTTCAAGTACCATGAGTCCCAGTGTTCCGGTTGACCCGAAATCGGTTGGCGCTTAATTACATGTAATCTGAGAGAATACAATCATGAAAAAAGAAGAGAAAACCCAACTTATTGATTCCCTTGCAAAACAGTTGAAAGGAGCTGGTTCCTTTTATCTGACTGATACATCGGCGCTTAATGCCTCAACTACAAGCAGGCTTAGAAGGACATGCTTTAAAAAGAATGTTCAGCTTAGGGTTGTTAAGAATTCATTGTTACAGAAAGCGCTGGAACGTTCAGGCAAAAATCTGAGCGAGTTGTATCCTGTGCTTATTGGACCTACCTCGATTATGTTTTCAGAGGTTCCAAATGATCCTGCAAAACTTATCAAAGAATTCAGAAGAACATCTCCAAAACCTATTTTGAAAGGGGCTTATGTCGAAGAGTGCATTTATCTGGGCGATAATCAGTTGGATGCTTTAATAAACATTAAGACCAGAATGGAATTGATTGGCGATCTGATTGGTTTGTTGCAGTCTCCTGTTAGAAATGTGATGTCAGCTTTACAATCCGGCGGAAACATACTTTCGGGAATTGTTAAAACCTTATCTGAAAAACCTGAGTAATTAAAGAACAGAAAAATTAGTAATAACCGTTCCCGATTTTCGGAACACAAATAATAACAAAAATGGCAGATTTAAAAGCTTTTGCAGAACAGTTAGTGAATTTAACAGTAAAAGAAGTTAACGAATTAGCGAAAATCCTAAAGGATGAATATGGTATTGAACCCGCCGCCGCAGCAGTTGCAGTTTCAGCAGGTCCGGTAGCTGTAGCCGCTCCCGAAGCCGAAGAAAAGAGTACTTTTGATGTTATTCTTAAATCAGCGGGACAGGCTAAATTAGCAGTTGTTAAATTAGTAAAGGAACTAACCAGTCTTGGTCTTAAAGAAGCAAAAGAACTGGTTGACGCCGCGCCTAAAGCAATTAAAGAAGGCGTTTCAAAAGACGAAGCTAACGCTTTAATGGTTCAATTAAAAGAAGCTGGCGCAGAGGTTGAAATTAAATAAGAAATACAATCTTATATCTTAATTAATCATAGATCTCTTCTGACATGAAGAGACCTATGATTTATTTTATAAAATTAAATTTCAAACCGTCTCGCTTTGCGGGATAAAAAATTACCGACCTTGGCTTCAATTAAAACCGAAAAAATTCGCTTCGGATCTTCAAAGATCCAGGCTGAGTATCCCGATTTTCTGGACATTCAGGTAAAATCCTTCCAGGATTTTTTCCAGTTGGAAACCAATCCTGAAAACAGGGTCAACGAAGGGCTATACAAGGTTTTTGCAGAGAATTTTCCCATTTCAGATGCACGCAACAACTTTGTACTCGAGTTCCTTGACTATTTTATTGACCCTCCGAGATATTCAATAGATGAATGTATCGAAAGGGGATTAACGTACAGTGTACCGTTAAAAGCCAAATTAAAGCTCTATTGCACTGATCCTGAGCATGAGGACTTTGAAACGATTATTCAGGATGTTTACCTTGGTATGATACCTTATATGACGCCCCGCGGTACTTTTGTGGTCAATGGCGCTGAAAGGGTTGTAGTTTCGCAGTTGCATCGTTCACCTGGCGTTTTCTTTAGTACAAGCTATCATGCTAATGGTTCGCAATTGTATTCGGCAAGAATCATTCCTTTTAAAGGCTCTTGGATCGAGTTCACAACCGACATAAATAATGTCATGTACGCTTATATAGACCGGAAGAAGAAATTGCCGGTAACTACTCTGCTTCGTGCCATCGGATTTGAAACCGATAAAGATATTCTTGAAATTTTCGGTTTGGCTCAGGAGATTAAAGTAAATCGCGCAGCCTTGAAACGTATTGTTGGCGCTAAACTGGCGGCAAGGGTTGTCAGAGCCTGGATCGAAGATTTTGTTGATGAGGATACCGGTGAAGTTGTTTCTATTGAACGTACTGAGGTGATAATCGAGCGTGAAACGGTTCTCGAAAATGACCATATTGATCAAATACTTGACGCTGGAATTAAAGCAATTCTGGTACATCGCGAAGAAGCTCTTACCACCGATTATTCAATTATTTTCAATACCCTTCAGAAAGACCCTGCAAACTCTGAAAAGGAAGCTGTGGAGTTTATCTATCGCCAGTTGCGCAACGCCGAACCACCCGACGAGGAGACTGCAAGAGGGATCATTGAGAAACTTTTTTTCTCTGATAAACGCTACGATCTTGGCGATGTTGGGCGTTATAGAATCAATCGGAAACTGAATTTAAGCATTCCTCCTGAAGTTAAAGTGCTTACCAAAGAGGATATTATCTCAATTATCAAGTATCTTATTGAATTGGTCAATGCAAAAGCCGAAGTTGACGACATCGATCACCTTAGTAACCGCCGCGTCAGAACCGTGGGGGAACAATTATATAATCAGTTCGGAGTTGGACTTTCGAGAATGGCGCGCACCATTCGCGAACGAATGAATGTTCGCGATAATGAAGTTTTTACTCCCACCGACCTGATAAATGCTAAAACACTTTCTTCGGTAATAAATACCTTTTTTGGCACCAACCAGTTGTCGCAGTTTATGGATCAGACCAATCCATTATCGGAACTGACTCATAAACGTAGAATCTCAGCTCTAGGACCAGGCGGTTTGTCACGTGAACGCGCCGGATTCGAAGTTCGCGATGTTCATTATACTCACTATGGGCGTCTCTGTACAATCGAAACCCCTGAAGGTCCAAATATTGGTCTTATTTCTTCTCTTTGTGTTTACGCAAAAATTGATAAACTCGGTTTCATTGAAACGCCGTATCTGAAGGTGGTTGAAGGACGTGTTACTATCGAAGACTCTCCAACTTATCTGACCGCAGAAGAGGAAGAACACAAAATTATCGGACAGGCAACCACCCCGATGGATGATTCCGGAAATTTCCTTGAAGAAAAGGTGAAAGTCAGATATCTTGCTGATTACCCTATTGTTGATAGGACTAAAGTTGATATGATAGACATCGCGCCTAACCAGATTGCTTCAATTGCTTCATCGCTGATTCCTTTTCTTGAGCATGATGACGCGAACCGTGCGTTGATGGGATCGAACATGATGCGTCAGGCAGTTCCGCTTTTAAACCCGGAAGCAGCTCTTGTTGGAACCGGTATTGAAGATATGGTTGCACGCGATTCCCGTGTACTGATAAATGCCGAAGGCGACGGTATTGTGGATTATGTTGATGCAAATGAAATTGTTATAAGATACAACCGCGATGAAAACGATCGCCTTGTTGGTTTCGATGATGATACCAAGCGTTATTTTCTGACTAAATTTGCCAGAACTAACCAGAATACCTGCGTTAACCTTCGTCCTATTGTGCGCAAGGGCGATCAGGTAACAAAAGGTCAAGTACTTTGTGAAGGTTATGCTACAAAAGATGGCTCTCTCGCGTTGGGACGTAACCTGATGGTTGCATTTATGCCGTGGAAAGGCTACAATTTTGAAGATGCGATAGTTATTTCAGAAAAAGTTTTAAAGGAAGATATATTTACCTCTATTCATATAGAAGAATTTACCCTTGAAGTTCGCGATACAAAACGTGGCGTCGAGGAGTTGACAAGCGATATTCCTAATGTCAGCGCCGAAGCTACAAAAGATCTTGATGAAAATGGACTTATCCGCATTGGGGCCGAAGTAAGCGAAGGAGATATCCTCATCGGTAAAATCACCCCCAAAGGCGAAAGCGATCCTACTCCGGAAGAGAAACTACTCCGCGCTATCTTTGGAGATAAAGCTGGCGACGTTAAAGACGCTTCGTTAAAAGCGCCTCCCTCGATGAAAGGCGTGGTTATTGATAAAAAATTGTTTTCAAGGATCATCAAAGACCGGAAAGCCAAAGCCCGGGAAAAAGATGATATGAAGAAAATGGATGAAGATTACAATAAAGAGGTTGACAAACTCAAAGGAAAACTGGTTGATAAACTTAACGTTCTTTTGATTGGTAAGGTTTCTCAGGGGGTATTCAACAACTTTAAGCAGGAATTGATTACCAAAGGTGCAAAATTCCAGACCAAAGCGCTTTTCGACATTGACTATCTTAATGTCAATCCAAATAAATGGACTGCGGATAAGGATAAAAACGATCTAATCAAGATATTGATTAACAATTATATAATCAAGTTAAAAGAGATCATGGGCGTTTACAATCGCAAGAAATATGTTGCCACCGTTGGCGATGATCTCCCTGCCGGTATTGTCCAGATGGCTAAGGTATATATTGCAAAAAAACGCAAACTGAAGGTAGGCGATAAAATGGCTGGACGCCATGGTAACAAAGGTATCGTTGCCCGTATTCAGCGTGAGGAAGATATGCCATTCCTTGCTGATGGAACTCCGGTTGATGTTGTATTAAACCCGCTCGGTGTGCCTTCTCGTATGAACCTTGGACAGATTTACGAAACCATTCTCGGATGGGCAGGTCATAAACTGAATGTACGGTTCAACACTCCGATTTTTGACGGAGCTACCATTGATCAAATCAACGGTTATCTTGATAAAGCCGGATTGCCGCGCAACGGAAAGGTTTATCTCCACGACGGCCTTTCAGGACAACGCTTTGATCAGCCAACTACTGTAGGTTTTATCTATATGATGAAATTGCACCACATGGTTGATGATAAAATGCACGCTCGTTCAATTGGTCCATATTCGCTGATTACTCAGCAACCACTTGGAGGAAAGGCACAATTCGGAGGTCAGCGTTTTGGGGAAATGGAAGTCTGGGCGCTTGAAGCATTTGGCGCTGCCAATATTTTGCTGGAAATTCAGACAGTCAAATCTGACGATGTCATAGGTCGTGCCAAGGCTTATGAGTCCATTGTGAAGGGTGACATTATGCCAACACCTGGCATTCCCGAATCCTTCAATGTACTTGTGCATGAATTACGTGGACTGGGGCTCAATCTTACATTTGATTAATACCCGTGAGATTTCCATTTTGCGATATTTTTCAATTTTCTGTTTTTGGTTTTCAAATGATATATAAATAAATCTATGGCTTACAGAAAAGAGGGTCAGGTAAACAGCAGCTTTTCAAGGATTACCATAAGCCTTGCTTCACCGGAAAAAATCCTCGAAATGTCGAGTGGCGAAGTTTTAAAGCCCGAAACTATCAATTACAGGACTTATAAACCTGAACGAGATGGACTGTTTTGTGAACGCATATTTGGACCTGTCAAGGATTGGGAATGCCATTGCGGGAAGTACAAGCGTATCCGGTACAAAGGGATCGTTTGCGACAGATGCGGCGTTGAAGTAACTGAAAAAAAGGTCAGACGCGAGAGAGTAGGACACATCCAATTGGTTGTTCCTGTAGCTCATATCTGGTTTTTCCGCTCTCTTCCAAATAAAATTGGTTCACTACTAGGACTTCCAACTAAAAAACTGGAAGCAATCATTTATTATGAAAAATATGTTGTCATCAATCCAGGTATAAAACTGGCCGAGGGTATTAATTATCTTGATTTTCTATCAGAAGAGGAGTATTTTGACATTATCGAAAAACTTCCTTCTGACAACCAGCATCTTGACGATCACGATCCAAACAAATTCGTAGCCAAAATGGGAGCTGAGGCGCTATGTGAGTTGCTTTCACGTATCGACCTGGACAAAGAATCATATGACCTTAGATATAAAGCTAACACAGAGACTTCGCAACAACGCAAAGCAGAGGCGCTGAAACGTCTTCAGGTTTTTGAATCGTTTCGCGATGGTCATAAACGACTGGAGAATCGCCCAGAATGGATGATTGTTAAAGTTGTACCTGTTATCCCACCCGAATTAAGACCGTTGGTTCCACTTGATGGCGGACGGTTTGCTACATCCGACCTTAACGATCTGTATCGCAGGGTTATTATTCGCAATAACCGCCTTAAAAGACTTATTGAAATCAAAGCGCCTGATGTGATTCTGCGTAACGAAAAACGTATGCTTCAGGAGGCAGTTGATTCCTTGTTTGATAACTCTCGCAAGGCAAGCGCTGTGAAAACCGAATCAAACCGCGCCTTGAAATCATTGTCAGATAGTTTAAAAGGTAAACAGGGACGTTTCCGTCAGAATCTTCTCGGCAAGCGTGTTGACTATTCAGGTCGTTCGGTAATTGTGGTTGGTCCCGAAATGAAACTGAACGAGTGCGGATTGCCAAAAGAGATGGCTTCGGAGTTATACAAGCCATTTATTATCAGGAAAATGCTTGAACGGGGCATTGTAAAAACTGTGAAATCTGCTAAAAAAATTGTTGATCGTAAAGATCCTGTAGTTTGGGATATCCTAGAAAATATTCTGAAAGGTCATCCGGTTATGTTAAACCGCGCACCAACACTGCACAGGCTTGGTATTCAGGCATTTCAACCAAAACTCATCGAAGGGAAGGCAATCCAGTTGCATCCGTTGGTTTGTACTGCGTTTAATGCCGACTTTGACGGAGACCAAATGGCAGTGCATGTTCCTCTGGGAAACGCTGCAATTCTTGAAGCGCAGTTGTTAATGCTTGCCTCCCATAATATTTTAAACCCTGCCAATGGCGCTCCGGTTACAGTACCTTCACAGGACATGGTTCTTGGATTGTACTACATGACTAAGGCAAGAAAATCTGACGAGGCAATGACTGTTAAAGGAGAAGGAATGACATTCTATTCTCCCGAAGAGGTAATTATTGCTTATAATGAGGGTTGCGCTGATCTTCATGCCATCATTAACGTAAGAATGACCTTTGACGAAGGAAAAGAGAAGGTTAGACGAATCTTTGAAACTACTGTTGGACGCATTTTGTTCAATCAGGTTGTTCCTGAGGAATATGGATATATTAACCAGTTGCTTACCAAGAAATCGTTACGCGATATTATCGGTCAGATTCTGAAGAAAACAGGAACTGCCAAAACAGCAAAATTTCTTGATGATATTAAGGATTTGGGATTCAAAATGGCTTTCCAGGGTGGTTTGTCCTTCAATCTCGATGATGTAATTGTCCCTGAAATCAAAGAATCATTGATTACCGATGCACGCGCTGAAGTTGATGAGGTTGTGAATAGTTACAACATGGGTTTTATCACTAACAATGAGCGTTACAATCAGATTATTGACATCTGGACACATGCCAACTCGCAGTTGACAGTTTCGCTGATGAATCAGATCACAAAAGATAAACAAGGGTTCAACCCGGTTTATATGATGCTTGATTCTGGCGCCCGCGGTTCGAAGGAGCAGATCAGACAGTTATCTGGAATGCGTGGTTTGATGGCAAAACCACAAAAATCTGGCGCTGGCGGAGGAGAAATAATTGAGAACCCGATTCTTTCTAACTTTAAGGAAGGTCTTTCGGTTCTGGAGTATTTTATCTCAACTCACGGCGCTCGTAAGGGTCTTGCCGATACCGCTCTGAAGACTGCAGATGCAGGATATCTAACGCGTCGTCTCGTTGACGTTTCGCAGGATGTCATTATCTCTGAAGAAGATTGTGGAACTCTTCGCGGTTTAACAAATACAGCTTTAAAGAAGGCGGAAGAGGTAGTAGAATCTCTCTATGACAGAATTCTTGGGCGCGTTTCACTACATGATGTTCACCATCCACAAACTGGTGAATTGCTTGTTTCCGCAGGTCATGAAATTACCGAAGAAATTGGGCATTTGATTGAAGCCTCTCCGTTGGAGGGCGTTGAAATCCGTTCTGTTTTAACTTGTGAATCGAAAAAAGGCGTTTGCGCCAAATGTTACGGCAGAAACCTTGCAACAGGCGGCATGGTTCAAAGAGGCGAGGCTGTTGGCGTTATCGCAGCGCAGAGTATCGGCGAACCAGGAACTCAGCTTACTCTTCGTACCTTCCACGTTGGCGGCGTTGCCGGCGTTAATATTGCCAGCGCCTCCCGCATCGAAGCAAAATACGATGGTATTCTTGAAATTGATGAATTACGTTCGGTTGAATTTACTACCGACGCCGAAGAAAAATATGAAATTGTTATCGGCAGATCCGCCGAAATGAGGATCGTTGATCAAAATACACACATTGCGCTTACTTCTGCGCATATCCCTTACGGAGCGCGACTTTTTTTCGGTAATGGCGACTTTGTTAAAAAGGGACAACTTATCAGCGACTGGGATCCGTACAACGCAGTAATTATGTCGGAAGTGCCAGGAACAGTCAGCTTTGAAAGCATTATTGAAAATGTAACGTTCAGAGTAGAATCTGATGAGCAAACAGGCTATCACGAAAAGGTTGTTATTGAATCGCGGCAGAAAGCCAAAAATCCTTCGATCAATATACTTTCGGGAATTGGCGAAATCATAAAAACTTATGATATTCCGGTTGGCTCGCATATCAATTCTGAAGATGGCGCGAAAATTAAAGCAGGCGAAGTGCTTGTAAAAATCCCACGCGCTATTGGTAAAGCCGGCGATATCACAGGTGGTTTGCCGCGCGTGACTGAACTGTTTGAGGCGCGTAACCCTTCGGATCCTGCAATTGTTTCTGAAATTGACGGAGTAGTTTCTTTCGCGAAAAAATTAAAGAGAGGAAACCGCGAGGTTATAATTACTTCCAAAACAGGTGAAGAGAAAAGGTATCTGGTTCCGACGTCGAAACAGATACTGGCACAGGAAAATGATTATGTCCGCGCAGGAACTGCGTTATCCGACGGAGCGCTTACTCCAAGCGATATTCTGGCGATCAAAGGACCAATGAAGGTTCAGGAATATATTGTCAATGAAATTCAGGAAGTTTATCGTCTTCAGGGTGTGAAAATCAACGACAAACATTTTGAGACTATAGTCAGACAGATGATGCGTAAAGTGGCAGTTGAAGATCCGGGTGATTCACGTTTTCTGGAAGGCGAACTGGTTAATAAAATTGATTTTCAGGAGGAGAACGACTGGATTTACGGGAAGAAAGTTGTTGAGGAGCCTGGCGATTCATTAGTCATGAAGCCTGGTCAGATAATCACTGCCCGTAAACTACGCGATGAAATTTCAATGTTAAAGCGCAAGGACAAAAAACTTGTTGAGGCGCGCGACGCAAAACCTGCAACTGCTTTTCAGATTCTTCAGGGGATAACCCGCGCTTCACTACAAACCAAAAGCTGGATTTCTGCGGCGTCGTTCCAGGAAACAACTAAAGTTCTTACACAAGCCGCAATCAACGCCCGCCAGGATGATCTGATGGGCTTAAAGGAAAATGTGATAGTTGGTCACCTGATTCCTGCCGGAACCGGATTACGGGAATATGAAAATCTCATTGTCGGCAGCAAGGAAGAATATGAAATCCTGCTCGCTTCAAAAAAAGAATAATAAAAATCATGGATATGCAAGATAAAAAGAATCAGCTCAATCAAATCAATATTGAAATTTCCGATGAAGTAGGCGAAGGTATTTATTCAAATCTTGCCATAATTACCCATTCTCCGGCTGAGTTTATCATTGATTTTGTGAAAATGATGCCAGGCGTTCCAAAAGCAAAGGTAAAATCGCGGATAATCCTGACCCCGCAACATGCGAAACGCCTGTTCAAGGCGCTGAAAGAAAATGTAGCTAAGTACGAAGCAATGCATGGTGAAATAAAGGACGCTGAAGGCGAATTACCATTCAATTTCCCGATGCCCACAGCGCAGGCTTGAAATTAGTTCAAAGTTCAAAGTTTCAGGTTTAAATAACTTTGTAGTTTATTTCTGATCTTGCTGGAATTTTTTAAGGTTGTCCTCATATTCTTTGACGGCAACCTTTTCTTTTTTAGCAAGTTCTATCGCAATGATTTCAAATTTTACAGCTTCATTTTTGTTTCCGAGTTTAAACATCAGGTTGGCATAAATGTCGTTGTTCTCTGGATTACTGTTTAATTCAAGCGATTTTTTTGCCCATCCGGCAGCTTTCTCAAGATATTTTTTATCATCGGTGTTCTTAAAAAAGAACGACGCTACCCTCGATAACATTGAATAGTCATTTGAATACCATTTATCGAGTCCGTTACAGGCAGTTTCAAAAAACTTTTCGCCTGAGCTAACGCTGAGATCGCTGATGAAAAAAACCTTCTCTGCGCCTTCATAATTAATGTCGCGAATCTTTTGTTTCGCCTCGTTATATACAGTTTCCGAAAATGATCTGCTTCTTGCCAGGTTAACGAGAGATTGAGTAAATATGCTCGAAATTTTCTGATCAACGGAATCAAAAGTATAGAGCTTTGAATATTCTTTTCTATGATTAAAAAAATAGCCGAATGCCTGCGACTCGGGTTCTGTTACATACCTGTTTATCATTTCCCAGTTGGTTCGCGATAATAATTCGCCCTCTTTCTGAGAAGCAAAATATTGGTTCAGAGGTTCTGTAATTGGCATATACGCTCCCTGAAGTCGTTCAAAATATTTCATCATAAACTTTTGATCGCGGTTTCCCTCCTCAAATTTCTTTTGATATGCTGCAAATCCTTCCCCTGGCGTCAGTGCAATATTGCCCATTTCAAAATAGTTCGCGACCTTTTGAGGCGCTCCTACTATTTTATGAACCATTTCTCCATTCCCATTAATGAAAAGCAGCGTTGGATAGGCTTTCACCTGGTAAGCACGGGAAAGCGCAGGGCCTTCTCCTTTCTCCATGTCGAAATGAGCGCAAATAAATTTCTGATTGTAAAAATCTGCAATAGAATCGTTAGTGAACATATTGGCGGCAATCCATTTACAAGGTCCGCACCATGTTGTGTAAGCGTCAAGAAAAATGAGTTTATCCTGAGTTTTTGCCAACGCAATAATTTCTGACCACGGTTTTTCAATAAAAGCGATAGACCGGTTTTGCCCGAAACCAGGACTCACAGCAAATTGTATAAGGATGTAAAGAGCGAAAACGATTCTTCTCATGTTTGCAGTTTTTCTTTATTAACGATTTTATTAGCGCGGAGGCGCGAAGTTAATGCCATATATTTGTATTTTTAGCAAAATTATTGAAATGGGCGTTTTAGAAATTAAAAATGTCGTATTAATCGGAGCGGGAAAAATGGCATGGAACCTTGGTAGCGCTCTGAAAAATAAGAACATTAAAATAATGCAGGTTTATAACCGGACGCCATTTCGCGGGAAATTACTGGCAGAAGCGCTGGAAGCTGATTATGTTGCCGATCCTGGAAAAATCACACCCGACGCCGATCTTTACATTATTGCTGTTTCCGACGACGTTATTGTTGATATGAGTTCCCACTTGCAACTCAATGAACAAATGGTTGTTCACACGGCAGGCGCTATTGATATCAATGTTTTACAGCATGTTTCGAAAAACCATGGCGTTTTTTATCCCGTGCAATCATTTTCTTCGGCACAATTTGAGAATTTTAAAACAATTCCCTTATGCCTGGAAGCGAGCTCGCCATCAAATTTAAAATTGCTCGTTAAGTTGGCAAAAAAACTTTCTAAACTTGTCTATCCGATTAACAGCAACGCACGAAAAAAACTTCATCTTGCAGCCGTATTTGCTTCAAACTTTACGAATTTCATGTATGTAATTTCCGAAGAAATATTGAGAAACAATCAGTTGCCGCCGGATCTTATTGTTCCGTTGATTTGCCAGTCATGTCAGGTTAAGGATGGAGGAAATTTTTTCATGCGGCAAACCGGTCCAGCGGTACGTGGCGATCATGCCATCATTGCTAAGCATAAGGAACTGCTCGCATCTAATCGCGATTATCTTGAAATTTATGACCTGATTACAAACAACATCATCAAATATAATTTACAACATGGCAAACTATAAAGAGCTTCTTAAAAATATAACTACATTTATTTTCGACTACGACGGGGTGTTAACCGATGGAGGAATTATTACATTGAACGATGGCGACCCAGTACGTATTACTAATGTAAAGGATGGTTACGCATTGCAACTTGCGAAAAAGAAGGGATATCGCATTGCAGTGATTTCCGGCGCCCGGTCGGCGTCAATGAAACATCGGCTTAACGCTTTGCAGATTACCGACGTGTTTCTAAACGTTGAAAGAAAACTTGAAATTTATCAGCAATATATTGATTCCAATCATCTTACACACGCTGAAGTTCTCTTCATGGGCGATGATATTCCTGATTATGAAGTAATGAAACTTGCAGGCGTTTCATCCTGTCCTTCTGATGCTGCCGAGGAGATCAGATCTGTGGCGAACTATATCTCAGATTTCAATGGGGGAAAAGGTTGTGTGAGAGATGTTATTGAACAAGTGTTGAAGGTACAGGGGAAATGGATGAATGATGATGCATGTCATTGGTAAGTTCAAAGTTCAAGGTTCAAGGTTGATTTAGTATGAAATTGAAATCGAAGAGTAGAGGCGAAAGTCTTATGGCGATGGTACAATTAATCCGGCTGCCGAATGTGATAATTATTATTCTTACTCAGTTATTACTGAGATATTGCATAATCCAACCGTTTGTTTACGCCGATGAACCAGCAATGCTTTCTCCGTTGCCAGACTTTCTGATTCTCATGATTGTTACACTTTTTCTGGCAATTGGCGGCTATGTTATCAACGATTACTTTGACGTAAAAATTGACAGTGTGAACCGTCCTGAGAAAATGGTTGTCAATAAATTTATAACGCCGCGGAATGCCATCAAGGTTCATTTACTCCTTAACGGTATTGCAGTCCTGCTGGGCTTCTTTATTGCTTACCGCATCAGGGCGATTAGCTTTGGCTTTATTTTTCCATTCATTTCAGGTTTACTTTGGATTTATTCAGCAAAGTATAAACGGATACTTTTCTGGGGAAATTTTATTGTCTCCGTTCTTTCTGCATTTGTAATTCTGGTGGTATGGTTGTTTGAATTTTTCTGGCTGCATATTCAACCTGAGATATTTGCAAGTGTTTTACCGAATATGGGTTGGGTAAGTAAGATTGTTGCCGGGTATGCTTTGTTTGCATTCCTAACTTCCATGATCCGGGAAATAATCAAAGACATGGAAGATTATGAGGGAGATAAGAAATTTGACTGCCAGACTATCCCGGTGGTATATGGCATCAGGTTTTCGCGGTTTATTGTGGCGGTCTTACTCATCGGAACGATGATTTTACTGGGTTGGGCGCAGTTCATCCTATACCGGCTTGAAATGATGATGGCGCTATGGTACTTTTCCTTTGCTGTACAGATTCCTGCTTTTTATATGCTTTTTAAACTTTTCCGCGCATCCGAAAAGCAGGATTTTCACTTGCTGAGCAGTTTATGTAAAGTAATTATGGTTTCGGGAATACTTTCCATGGAGGTATTATTAATAAGTAATTAATGAGTTATGATCAAGAAAAGGTTAAGCGGCAGACGTATCATTCTGGCTTCACAGTCGCCACGCAGGCAGTATCTGTTAAAGGAACTTGGACTCGATTTCGAAATAATCGGTTCTGATGTTAAGGAAGTATATCCTGAAGGATTACAGCCTAATCAAATTGCCATTTACCTTGCTGAACTGAAAGCCTGTAATTTCGATTTTTCGAGACTTGATGAGCAGGCAATCGTTATCACTGCCGATACCATTGTTTGTCTTGGAGATGAAATTCTGGGAAAACCCGCAGGATATGGCGAGGCTGTAAAGATGCTCCAGAAGTTATCTGGGCGTAAACACGATGTGATTACTGGAGTTTGCCTTAAGTCGAAGCGGAAAATGCACATTTTCCATGTCATTTCATCGGTTTATTTCAAAGAATTAAGCCTTGAGGAGATTGAGTATTATATTGATAACTTCCAGCCATTTGATAAAGCAGGCGGCTATGGTATCCAGGAGTGGATCGGATATGTTGGCATTGATAAAATTGAAGGTTCCTTTTTCAACATCATGGGGCTTCCCGTTAAAGAACTGTATGAAGAACTTTTGAAGTTCTGAGTTCCAGGTTCAAAGTTCAAAGTTCAAAGTTCCAGGTTCAAAGTTCAATGCAAAGGGATTTATTGCTAATTTTGCGACCTTGAAAAACCCGGAAATGAAAGACCATCCATTGATTCTCATTACAAATGATGATAGTGTTAAAGCCCCTGGAATCAGGGCGCTGATTAATTATATCCGTCCTTTTGGAAAGGTTGTTGTGGTAGCGCCCGACCGTCCTCAATCAGGAACAGCTCATGGAGTTACCATTGCTCATCCCTTACGTCTGGATTTGATTTCGAGAGAGGAGGGATACGAAGAGTATAGCTGCAATGGCACGCCAGCCGATTGCGTAAAGCTGGCTTTCAAAATTGTGATGAAACGAAGACCTGATTTTCTTTTTTCAGGAATAAACCATGGCAGCAATGCATCAATAAACATAATCTATTCCGGAACGATGGCTGCCGTGCTCGAAGGCGCGCTCGCCGGAGTTCCATCGGTTGGTTTTTCGCTGAACAACTATAGTCAGCATGCCTCATTCGCGCCGTCGGAGAAATTTGTAAAAACTATTGCCGCTGACGTCATTGCCAACGGATTGCCGGTAGGTGTTTGTCTTAATGTGAATTTCCCTGATGTTCCTGAACATGAGATCAGGGGAATCCGGGTATGTCGTCAGGCACAAGGTACATGGAAAGAGGATTTTGATGAGAGGGAAGATCCGCACGGGCGGGAATATTACTGGATGAAAGGCGTTTATGCACAAATTGGAAATGGGGAAGATACCGATCAATGGGCAATGGAAAATAATTATGTGGCA
Organism: Bacteroidota bacterium; assembly: GCA_037131145.1. Lineage (GTDB taxonomy): Bacteria > Bacteroidota > Bacteroidia > Bacteroidales > FEN-979 > CAIVAT01. The sequence continues at coordinate 14,072 of JBAXRP010000020.1, read as the reverse complement.
GTTGTTCCGGTTCAGTTCGATTTCACTGCATATAACGCGATTGAAAATCTCAGAAAAAGGTTCTGATGCGGTATTATATCATTGCCGGCGAGGCTTCTGGAGATCTTCACGCCTCTAACCTGATGCGTGAATTAAAGGAACAAGATCCGCTTGCTGAATTCAGGTGCTGGGGAGGCGACCTTATGGAGCAACAAGGCGGCGTAATGGTAAAGCGCTATCGCGATCTTGCCTTTATGGGCTTTATAGAAGTGGTTGCCCATCTGCCGACAATATTACGCAATTTCCGGTTTTGTAAATCCGACATCCGCAGCTTTAATCCTGATGCAGTTATTCTCGTTGATTATCCCGGATTCAATCTTCGTATTGCGCGTTTTGCTCATAAAGCAGGTTTAAAGGTATTTTACTACATTTCGCCCCAACTCTGGGCATGGCGGTCGTCGAGGGTAAAAACCATCAGGCAGTCGGTTGACAAAATGTTTGTTATCCTACCCTTTGAAACGGAATTTTATTCAAAGTTTAATTATAAAGTTGATTTTGTCGGACATCCTTTGCTTGATGTTATCAACGAAGATCTTTCTGTGCTGAAACAAGAGCAGTTTTATTCGGAAAATAATCTGGATAACCGTCCTTTGATTGCGCTTTTACCTGGCAGCCGCAGGATGGAAATTGGGAAAATGCTAAAAGTGATGCTCAGCGTGAGATCCCGGTTTCCCGATTATCAGTTTGTTGTGGCAGGAGCGCCATCTCTGGAGGATGCATTTTACGAGAATCTGCTTGGTGGAACAAATATAAAATTTGTAAAAAACCAAACCTACAGTTTACTCCGTTACAGTAAAGCCGCCCTGGTGACATCAGGCACTGCCACTCTTGAAACAGCGTTGATGAATGTGCCCCAGGTTGTTTGTTACAAAGGAAGCATGGTATCTTACCTCATTGCGCGTCAGTTGGTTAAAATTCAATATATATCGCTGGTCAATCTGATTTCCGGTAAAATGGTGGTTCCCGAATTGATTCAGGAAGACCTTACCCGAAAAAATCTGACACGGGAATTGAGTCTGATCCTTAACCATGAAACAGTCAGGCAAACAATGTATAACCAATACCGGGAATTAAAAAATTTATTGGGGGGAAGTGGCGCTTCTTCCAGAACGGCTACCTGCATAGTACAATATTTGAAAAGCAAATGAGTTTTAATCAAAAATAATTGTCGTTATGAAATCTCCATTAATGTTCGTTTTAATTTTTGCTACCAACTTCATTATACCGGCTTTTTCTCAACAAAATCTGCAAAAGAGCGGTCAGCAAAAAGTGGTGCGTATAAATCCGGTGAAACCTGATACCAACAATCCAAACAGGAAAGCGCTAAATAAATTTTCGAAGGATAACATGTTTAATGTAGCTCCTCCGTCAAAAGTTCTGAAACCGGAAGAGGTAAAGGCTGTGAATTTTTATTCGGAGGGGTCAAAAAAGGGCAAAGCCGGGGATTATCCTGGCGCTATTCTGGAGTTTACGAAATCACTCGACCTTGTTAAAAATGTAAATACATATTTATTACGCGGATATGCTTATCTGATGTCGGGAAATTATGGCGCTGCCATTCAGGATGAAACTGAGGCGTTGCGTTTGCAGGAATCTTTACCTAAATCCTATTTTATCAGGGGTATTGCCCGCTTTGAAACCGGCGATTATAAAGGAGCAAAGTCCGACTTTGATATTTACCTTGACCGTGATCGGACCAATGCGATTGCCTTCAATTATATGGCGGCGCTGTGTTACATGAACCAGGATTTTAAGGGCGCGTTGGAAAACTATAATGAGGTGGTAAGGCTTGATCCGAAATATCCTGATATTTATACCAACAGAGGAATGATGAGGCATCATAACCAGGATTATAAAGGGGCAATCCAGGATTATAATGAAGCTTTGAAACAGAATCCCGACAATGTTACGGCATACAACAACCGGGGAGCAGCTAACATTATGCTTAAAGATTTACAATCGGCATTGAAAGATTTCAACAAAGCCATCAGCATCAATCCCAAATATGCTGACGCTTATGATAACCGCGGGCGCGTAAAACAGGCGCTTGGCGATCTCACAGGCGCTTGCGATGACTGGAATTCGGCATATATCAACGGACTAATTGCATCTCGCGACCTTATTCTGAAATTCTGTAAATAACCGGATGTATGTGTTTTCAGCATGTTGAAGAGACTGGTATTCAATAATTACATCGTTTTCCCTTTTTTATTTTATTTTATTTCTTTTGATGGTTTTTGCCAGCAGGGGTTGCAGAAGGATTTGATCGCTTCTGGAATTTTGAAAGCAAAACTTGGAGATTTCAAAAAGGCTTTGATTGATTTTAATCAGGCAGTTTTGCTTGATACAAATGAAGCTGAACCATATTACAACCGGGGGATTGTGAAAAGTGAACTCCGGGATTATCAGGGCGCCATCAGTGATTTCACAAGGGTAATCCTGTTGAAACCAGCTTACGCTGAACCCTATTTTAACCGGGGATTAGCCCGCGACTTTCTGAAAGATTATCAGGGTGCAATCATCGATTATTCAAAAGCTATAACTCTAAAACCTGACTATAGTGAAGCATTTCACAATTTGGGACTTGCCAGATATGATCTGTTCGATTATCAGAAGGCGCTCGAAGAATTCAGCCGGGCATTGCAGTATAAACCTGATTTTTCCGAAGCCTTTTATAATCGCGGACTTTGCCGTTTTAATCTTCAGGATCCAACTGGCGCTATTGATGATTTTAATGCAGCAATCAAATTGGATTCAGCGCAGTTTGATTATTACGAAAGTCGCGGCGCTGCCAAAGCCGCCCTTGGTAAATATGAAGGCGCAATAAATGATTTTTCCATTGCCATCAAACTCAATCCCGGCGATGTGAATGCATACTTGAATCAGGCGCTTGCCAACATGTATCTGAAACGTTACAGTGAAGCAGTTTTGATATACGATCGTTTAATCGTTATGGATTCTACAGATAGCGAAGCGTTAGCAAACAGAGGTGTTGCCAAACATTATATCGGGGATATAAAAGGAGCTTGTGAAGACTGGAAACAGGCTGTTCAGGCAGGTTCTGAAAAAGCGAGTCAATATTTGTTGAAATTTTGTGAGTAAAACCGTATTACCTTTTTCATGTTTTCCGATTAACCAACATGAAACAAGGCGATACACGATGAACTCATGGAGACCTTTTCCGCTCCTGCGACTTATTTTTCCTTTTCTTATAGGGATAATCCTTGAATGTGCAACTGGATTGGGGCGGAGTCTCCAAATCGCCAGCATAATAACGCTTTTATTCGCGCTTTTATTCGCCCGGCTTTTTCCACTTTTTTTTTCCGCTTATTCATTGCGCTGGGTTTCAGGGTTCGTTTTTAATTTGTTTTTTATCCTTGCGGGATATCAAATAGCGAGTCAGCAGCGAATTACAAATGATCCTGATTTTATTTCCGGTCAGCCTGATGGAACAATTTTAGCCGGTATATCCGAACCTCCGTCCACCGCCAATTATGGTTATAAAGTTACCATAAGTCTTTGTTTGCGCCATTCCGGTTCCACCTGGAAAAGGATTGCCGGGAACGCAATGGCATACCTGAAAAGTGGAACCGGGTTTTCAGAACTTCAGTTTGGCGATTTCATTCTTATAAAGGCTGATTGGGATTCTATTTCCGATAATTCCAACCCACATTCATTTAATTATACAAAATACCTGCACAACAAGGGTATTACCCACCGGGTTTTTGCCGATTCCAGGTCATGGAGAAAAAGCGCTTTACATGAGGGTCGTTTTCTTAGAAAATTCGCTTTTCAGTGTCGGGACAAACTTCTCGAACTATTGCGTATAAATCATGTAGAAGGAAAGGAGTTCGCAGTAGCCGCAGCATTACTGTTGGGTTATGTTGGTGATCTTACTCCCGATTTGATGCACGACTACGCTGCTTCCGGCGCAATGCATGTTCTATCGGTTTCGGGAATGCATGTAGGCATTATCTATCTGTTTTTCGAATTTATTCTTGGATTTTTAAACAAAAACAAGTGGGGAAGATGGGCTAAAACGTTGTTATTACTATTGTTTATTTGGTTTTACGCCTGTTTGACCGGATTATCGCCATGTGTTTTCAGGTCGGCGGCAATGCTTACTTTACCAATTCTCGCCAAATCAATGAACCGCGCGCCAAATATGTACAATGTAATTGCCGCCTCACTGATCTTCACACTTGCAATTGATCCGTTTCTGATACTCGACGTTGGCTTTCAGTTATCCTATCTTGCTGTAATCGGACTTGTTGTGCTATACAAACCGATTTATGATTTGTATGTTACCTCAGCCTGGCTGCCCGATAAAATATGGTCGGTTCTTGCTGTCTCCATAGCCGCACAGATAGCGACGCTGCCGATCACCTTGTATGTTTTTCATCAGTTCCCAAATTACTTTCTGATTACAAACCTCTTTGTGGTTCCCTTATCAAGCCTGATTATTTATATTGGAATTCTGCTGATGGCTTTTGGATCCATACCTGTATTGGCATTAATTGTTGCCAAATGTCTGATTTTTCTCATCTGGTTATTGAATTCCAGCATTCATTTCATCGAGGGATTACCCTGGTCAACAGTGACAGGTATTCACATCTCATCGCAGGAAATGCTTATTCTTTATGTGATGATTATTACAGGCTTTTTGTTTTTAACCTTGCGACGGATTCCATTTCTCTATTTTTTTCTTATCGCCGTTATTGGATTTATGATTCTCGCTGCTGATTTCAAATTACATCGGTTAGATTCTTCAAGGTTATTGGTTTTCAATGTAAAACAAATTGCTTTGTTTGAATTTAGTTTTCAAAACAGAGCTATTATATTTTATGGAAACGGAAAACCGACCGATGGCGCTTTGCTTAAAGAAAATTTCAAGAATGTAGGGGAAGACCTTCATGCTCACGGCATAAAGTCATATATTTCGAGTTGGATTGGCAATAGCCAACTCAGGTCAATAAAACCCAATGTCTTTATCTCCCATTTTCGTTTCGGGCATCTTTATCAATTCGGAACCCACCGACTTATTTTGTTATCCCGAATGATTCCAAAAAGTTTATATAAGAAACTACATGTTGATTATGTTTTAATTTCAGGAAATCCCCGGATCAATTTGTCCGATGTTGTTAAAATATTTACACCTGAGATGATTATTATTGACGGTACAAATTCCCGGTACAATATAAAGAAGTGGAAAAAAGAATCGGAAAATAAAGATGTTAAATTTCATATTGTTGCGGAGGGCGGCGCGGTGGAAAAAGAATTTTAAAAAAGGCTTTGTTGATTAAAAAAAAAGTTTACTTTTGCACCACAGTTGAGGATCGGTAGTTCAGCTGGTTAGAATGCCGCCCTGTCACGGCGGAGGTCGCGGGTTCGAGTCCCGTCCGGTCCGCTACTTAAACTCAAAACAAGCTGTAAAATAATTGTTTACAGCTTGTTTTGTTTCCTGTACCCCCCGATATATCCCACTTTAATATTTGGTATCAGTTCATTTTTACCTGATACTGATAGTAACACTTGATCAACTGTTCGTCATCTGTTCACTGGGCGCCGGTTCAGCCGGTAACGTGTCTATCTGATGTCGAACCTTCCATCGTTTCAAATGATAACTGATAAAGCATTGACAGTTTTCAGTTTGAGACCAGAAACGTTGAAAATCTCTTGCTTATCGTTTACAAAAGGACGAAAAAAATCCCCGATAATCTCAGGACGGCTTTCTTACAAGCATTCAGGTTGCTTAAGACACAATCAACTTCTGAACCTTCGTATTATTTCATCAGACCTCTTATGGGATTATAGGATGATTAAATTAAAAGCGAAACTCACCTAACCTACCTGGTAATCATCTTATCTTGAAAATACTTTACTTTGAATTTAAGCGCTACGTTTACAAGCGCAATAAGTACAGGGACTTCAACAAGCGGTCCGATAACCGCTGCAAATGCTTCGCCCGAATTAATTCCGAATACGGCTATTGCCACTGCAATTGCCAATTCAAAATTGTTGCTTGCCGCTGTAAACGAAAGTGTGGCCGATTGTTCGTATGTCGCCCCTACCCTCTTGCTCATCCAGAATGAGACAAGGAACATAATCACGAAATAAATACTCAGTGGGATTGCAATCCTAATCACATCCAAAGGAATTTTGACGATATATTCACCCTTCAGTGAAAACATCACCAGGATGGTGAATAGCAGCGCGATGAGCGTCAGCGGACTTATTTTCGGGATAAATTTTGTATGATACCATTCCTTGCTTTTAATCCGAATCAGGATAAATCGTGTAAGAAATCCCGCCAGGAATGGAATCCCAAGGTAAATAAAAACACTTTCGGCAATCTGTTTTATGGTAATGGCTTCCACCGCGCTATTCGTCGGCAAACCAAACCATGCAGGAAAAACCGCAATAAAAAGGTAAGCATATACGGAAAACAGCAGTACCTGAAAAATGGAATTGAAAGCAACCAATCCTGCACAATATTCAGTATCACCTTTGGCAAGTTCGTTCCAAACTATCACCATGGCAATGCACCTCGCAAGCCCGATGAGGATCAAGCCATACATGTAATCTATATTGAATTGCAGGAAAATGACAGCAAGAAGAAACATCAACACAGGTCCAATCAGCCAGTTTTGTACAAGCGACAAACCCAGTATTCTGGTGTTTTTAAATACATCGCCCAGTTCTTCATATTTAACTTTTGCCAATGGAGGATACATCATCACGATAAGTCCGATGGCAATTGGAGTATTAGTGGTTCCCGACGACATTGAATTCCAGAATCCCGCTATACCGGGGAAAAGCCAACCCCAGCATACGCCAATGCCCATGACTAAGAATATCCATAACGTTAGGTAGCGGTCTAAAAATTTTAGTTTTGTCTTCATATAGCTTTTGTTTTTAACACCTCTTTTTTTGCTGCGTTTTTCAAAAGGTTAAAAGTAAATAGAATCCAAATCCGATTAAGACGATTCCTCCGATATATTTCACAATCGTAACGATTAATGAAAGTGTCTTTGAAATCTTTCCCAATCCAAGGCCGACGCACATGATCATTGCCGTAAGTGGCAGCCCAAACCCCAGTGCAAAGGTAGAAAGCATAATGAACCCCCATATAGCGCTACTCTTAACAAAAGAAGCAGCCAGGATAACCGGGAAAAATGGGTTACAACATGAATTGCATGCTGCGGATAACCCTCCTACCGTGAGACCGAAAATGATAGCAGTAAAGATGCTTTGTTGAGATTCTTGTGTTTTAAAAGAAATGCCCGGCAATTTAAAAGGCGCCATTTCCATAGAGTATAATCCGAAAAGAATGGCGACCATCCCGGCAGCAATTTTCCAGTAACTGCCTACTGAATCGCTGATCCACTTTCCCGTAAAACCAAAAATTGCGCCAATAAGGGACATGGAAATAATTGTACCAAGCAGGAAGGCGAATCCTTTCCAAATTAACATTTTAGTTTTACCCGTAGCAGGATTTGCTCCGGAATATCCAGCTACAACACCGATTATGGCAAAATTACATGCACAAGTGAATACACTAAGTATTCCCATCACAAGAACAGCAATCAATATCATTATTGATGCGTGTTCATTACTTAAAACCTGGTTGATCCATGCGTCCATTATGAAATTATTTAGGACAACATGACGAGCCTTTGGTCGTATCGCAGGTTGCAGTTTTCGTAGTATCGTAACCTGTCGAAAATTGTGGGGGACAACAGGATTCTTTAACAGCAGCCGGCGCAGGCTTATTGATGATCTTAAAAGCAATCACTCCTATTGCCGCCAAAAGGATTACAGTGAATATAATTTTCTTAGACTTGTTGTTCTTTTTCGAAGGACAACAGTTGCCTTGGCAATTGCAATTGTTGTTACTGTAATTTTCGTCAGTTGGCGGTTTGGTTTCTTCAGTATTTTTCATGGCGTTTGGTTTGAATCTATTTGGTTGCAGAAAGCATTGAAGGCTTTATTTTTTCTTGATAGAAATTCTGAAAACCATCTTTGATTTCATTGCGTACCCGGCGATAAACATACATGATTTCCTTCGGCGTCCCAACAGCATCGGCAGGATCGTCGAATCCAATATGTAATCTGGTTTTAACATTGCCAGTAAAAGAAGGACATATTTCCTGTGCACTGCCGCAAACTGTGATTACATAATCAAAGGGATCTGTAAGAAAAACTTCGACACTTTTTGGTTTGTTCATTGAGATGTCAATCCCCAATTCTTTCATTACCGCAACAGCGTTTGAGTTAGCATGCGGCGCGGGGTGCGTACCGGCAGAAAAAACTTGCAATCGTGAATCAAAAGATTTCAGAAAACCTTCCGCCATCTGACTGCGGCATGAATTTCCGGTACAAAGAATTAAAATTCGCATTTGATTTGATGATTTAAGGATTTGATGTTATTTGCATTCATATTCAGGAGCCAAGTCAATTTCCTGAAAAAAAGAGTTGGCCAGATTTCCGAGTTCTTTCACTCTTGTCGGATTTAAACAGTAATTTACCTTCACTCCATCAACTGTTCCCTGTATTAACCCTGCTTTTTTCAGCTCAGCGAGATGCTGGTTTACTGTAGTCCGGCTCAATGGCAGTTCGTCAGAGATATCTCCGGTTATACAAACCTTTGTTTCTGCAAGGTATTGTAATATTGCAAGCCTGGCTGGATGTGCCAGCGCTTTGAACAAAACTGCGGCTGAATTTAATTTCGAATCAAACAGATCAGTTTTTGAAGAAGCCATAATGATTTCGGATTTGGGATTTGGGATTTCGGATTTGGGATTTGAGACTTGAGATTTAGGATTTGCAATTTACGATTTTCCCTTCATCAAGGTGTAACTTCATTGTTCCATATTCTGCTGCAACCGGACTGTGGGTTACCATCATTATCGTAATCTTATTCTCCCGGTTTATTTTTTTCAGGAATTCCAATATTTCCAGGGAAAGTGTTGGATCTAAATTACCCGTTGGTTCATCGGCCATGATAATCTGTGGACGATGAACAATAGACCGGGCAATTGCAACCCGTTGCTGCTGTCCGGCAGATAATTCCCTCGGCAGATGCTCCATCCTGTCGGACAAACCAACATAATCAAGAATGTCACCGGCGCGTTTAACCTGCTCTTTTCCAGATATTTTTTCGAGCGCCAATGGGATCATCACATTCTGGATGGTTGTCAAATAAGGGATAAGTGCAAAGCTCTGGAGGATGTATCCGACTGATTTTTTTCGAATGTCGGTAAGATGGAAGTCCGAGACGTTATCAATCCTTTTACCATTAAAAACAATAGTTCCTGAGGAAACCCTGATAAGCCCGAAAAGCGACAGCAACAGGGTACTCTTTCCAGAGCCTGAGGGGCCTGTAACTGTTACAAAATCACCTTTATCAACCGAAAACGAAACATGATCGAGTGCATTCACCAGCCCACCTTTATGATGGTACTGCTTAACGATTTGATCTCCTTGAAGGATCATGGCTCAGTCCTCCTGTAAATTGTTATGTGGGTCAAATTTGGCGGCAAGGTAGGTTGGGAGTATTGAACCGGCCAATGAAATGGCCACGGATAAAATGACAGACCATAAAAGATAAAGATAAACAGGTTTTACGATTATACCCGCAAGGTAAGGACCTAAAACAACGCCGGCAAGAGTACCAAGAATAAACCCGAGGATACCTCCCGCAATTCCCAGTATTAGCGCCTTTAACAGAAACATCTTATAGATTGTTGAACGCTCCGCGCCCATCATTCTGAGTATCCCAATCTCCTTTTTTCTCTCATTGACATTTGCCCAGATGTAGTTGCCGATTGAAATTCCTCCGACGAAAAAGATGATGATCAGCATGACAAGCGTAATTTTTTTCATCAGTTGGTTGGTTTCTATTTGTGTCGAAACGATCTGTCCTATGGTCGTTACCCTGGTGTCGGGCAGGATGTTCCTGAGTTGTCCCAATAATCCCTGGGAAATGGCGTTGCAACACCCCATGATTTCAATAGCCGAAACCTGGTTTTCGAGTTTTAAAAGTGTCTGGACGTCCTTCAGGTTCGCAAAAATCCGATCGTCGTCCACAGTTCCGGTCTCCGTAAGAATTTTAACGATCTTGAAGTCCTTACCCATGATGTTTACCTTCCCATTGACGGAGAGTTTTAATCGATTTGCAACCTGCGAACCAGCAATGCAATCTTCGCTGAAAAGCGTGTCAATTGCCTTGCGCTGGAGTTTTGTATCTTCCATCCCGTGCGATTGATTTGCAGCCTCGCTGGTCGCACATGCGGTTTTCAACTCAGCGCCAAGCAATCCCGATGATTGCCACAATGGTTTGGAGGCGATTTCGCTTTTGGGAAGGATCCCAGTTAATACTACCGATTGATTATTTACTGAGACCCGACGGGTTAACTTTGGCGACATATTATCAACCCCCGCAATGGTGGAAGTAAGTATGCGTTCCACATAATCCATTGGCAAAGTTGGAGCATCAATATCTGATGTATAATAATCATCAATGCTGGCAGCTTGCGGCAGGACAAGGATGTTGGCTCCGAGGTTATCGAGGTTCCTGGCAACATTTTGTTCCGAGACTATTGAAACGCTTTGAATGGCTACGATAACGGCAATACCCAGCGTGATAGCCAGTAATCCCGTAATTAACTGCGATTTTCGTTTCCATAATTCTATCAGGACAAGGTTTGAAATTGTCATCATGTGAAAGTTAATGATAGAAAAATCTATTTACAACCACCTTTAGGTGCGCCACCGGGGCAGCAACCACTGGCAGGCGCCTTTTTTGCTGAGGACACAAGGGTGTTTACATCGGCAATCCCGTTATGGGTCCCAATGACCTGGCCCGATTTATTGATCACATAAGTAACCGGCTCTTTTGCATTTAAATCGCACTTCAGGGTTTGGAGTAATTTCGCCTCTTTCTTATCGTCAATGTCAACTTTGATGGTCATGCTTTTATTGTCCATTTTACCACATGCCATGGCGCAATTATCCATGACCTTGTCATGGCTGGTCATTGATTCTTTATAGGTCACTACATATACTGATTTGCCTTCTGAAATGGCTTTAAGAAGCTCCGAAGTTTTTGGCGTCGGAATCATTTCAACCAGTTTTGCAGCCGTAGCGTCTTTTAAAGCAAGACCGCCCGTGACGACGCTGTTCTTATCTAAAACCAGGATCAATGGCGATGGGGCGCCCGACAGACGATACTTTGTAACAAGTTCATTGCTGGCTCCGTCCGTTGTGTTCATTTTAATTACCACAGATGAACCCTTAAAACTTTTCTTTGCTTCGTCGGCAATGGCAAACGCTTTGTCGGCTTCGGCTCCATTGGCATTGTAAGCGACAAGGAAAACCGGTTTACATGACTTGCCTGCTTTTTCAATTTCGGATGAAGTCTGCCCATTAACATTGATTATACATAAGGCAAACAGCAACAGAATCATAATGCTTTGAATCTTTTTCATGGTTTTAAGATTTAGTATGGCGCAAATATACGTCAAATATTGAAATGACGTAATAATACGTTAAAATTTAATGTAAGTGACTATTCCGGTTGCTTACCTAAATTTTCAAAACTATTTTTTCCTTAAGACTTTTTGCTGGCTAACAATACTTATCAACTAAAAACATTTCGTCACCCAAGGGACTTTTAAATTCTTACAGGTCTTTCAGACATTGTCAGGGTTTGTTTTGCGTTGCTGTCAAACTTGTCAAAGTCCTCAAGACCTGACAGATTCTGAGGGCTTTGTTTCAATAAACGTTTCGGTCATGTCCGTTTTGCATGTTTTCATTCGCCGGGGATCCGTATAGGCGACAATTGTGCAGTTTACGTTAAATATCAATAAATATCAATATATTTCCCGTCGCAATATAATTTTTAATAGTTTTGCCAACTGTTTAGAATTGATTTAAATAGAAATTTAATAAAACTATGATAAAAAAGGTACTGGTTGCCAACCGGGGCGAAATTGCGGTAAGGGTTATGCGTTCCTGTCGCGAACTGGGGCTTATTACGGTAGCCGTGTTTTCCGACGCCGACCGGAAAGCAATGCATGTGCGGTATGCCGACGAAGCCTACTGCATTGGTCCGGCGCCGTCGAGGGATAGCTATCTTAACATTGAGACTATTATCGGCGTGGCAAAAAAATCGGGCGCTGACGCTATCCATCCCGGTTATGGTTTTCTTTCGGAGAATGCAGGTTTTTCGGAGCGATGCAAGGCTGAAGGAATTAAATTCATCGGTCCCGACGCTTATGCAATCCGCACGATGGGCGATAAAATAACGGCGCGCCAAACCATGATAGCTTCGGGAGTGCCGGTAGTTCCGGGAACCACCGAGAAACTCTCCGATGAGGCAAAAGCCATAGAAGTGGTAAATGAAATCGGATTTCCGGTTATGATAAAAGCTTCGGCAGGCGGCGGAGGAAAAGGGATGAGGCATGTTAAAACCATGAGCGACCTGCTGCCATCGCTGCGAATGGCTAAATCGGAAGCTATGAACGCCTTTGGCGATGATTCAGTTTACATAGAAAAGTACATTGAATCGCCACATCATATCGAATTTCAAATACTGGCTGATCAGCACGGGAATGTAGTTCACCTGTTTGAGCGCGAATGTTCTATCCAGCGGCGCCATCAGAAAGTAATAGAGGAAACTCCTTCGCCGCTGATGAACCCCGAACTCAGGAAAGAGATGGGCGAAAAGGCTGTTGCAGCGGCAAAGGCTGTAAATTATGAAGGAGCGGGAACCATTGAATTTATCGTCAGCGACCAGCTTGAGTATTATTTTCTAGAGATGAATACCCGCCTTCAGGTTGAACATCCGGTTACCGAGCGCGTTGTTGGCGTTGACCTTGTAAAAGAGCAGATCAACATTGCCAACGGACTTCCTCTTTCATTCAGGCAGGAGGATTTGCAGCAGCACGGTCACGCCATACAATGCCGGATTTATGCGGAAGATCCCGAAAACAACTTCATGCCAAATCCGGGCGTTATCAAACATATTTCAGTTCCTCTGGGTCTTGGAGTGCGTTACGATGGTTATGTTTACGAAGGCTATGAGATTCCGATGCATTATGATCCGATGATCTGCAAACTAATCACCTGGGGCAAAACCCGAAAGGAATCTATTGCGAGGATGCGCCGCGCCTTATATGAATATAAAATTACCGGCGTTAAAACCTCCATCAAGTTTCTCGAACGGATTATGGATACTCCTGAATTTATTGAAGGAAAGTACAATACCCATTTTATCGAAGATAACCATCAAAGGTTATTTACATCGAAATTATGTGGCACAGAATGCGAAGATATGGCCTTCATTACGGCTTTCATTGATTATATTGATAAACTTGCAGAGGTTCAGCCACAAAAATACACCGAAGAACTTGGATCGAACTGGAAGGATTTTGGCAGGAAAAGAAATGTTTTACGCTTATAAACACCGATCATGGCTTACGAAATCAGTATTGACCACCGCACCGCAAAGATTGAATTACTCAACAGGGTTGGAACCAGAGCGTTGATTGCAGTGGATAACCAAAAATATGACCTCGACATTGTTGAAGTGGAGAATGGAGTATATTCGATTATCTATAATGGACATTCCTACAATGTTGAACTTATCGAAGGTGAATCGAGTAAAAAATACCTCGTGAATACTTTCGCCAAATCGTTCAATGTAGAGATAGTTGACGCCGAATCAAAATATATTAAAAACCGCAATCAGGGTCAGGAACCGGAAGGCGTAAACCATATCCAGTCGCCCATGCCCGGAAAAATCGTTAAGATTCCCGTAACAGTTGGCGAGATAGTGGAAACCGGTCAAACGCTCATCGTTGTTGAAGCCATGAAGATGCAAAGCGAATTCAAATCCACCGGCGATAAAATCGTCCTCGAAATCCTTGTAAAGGAAGGCGACACGGTGGAAGCGCATCAATTGATGATTAAACTCGAAAACATTGAAAAAGAAATACCCAAATAGCGCCTACCAACTTACCAACTTACCA
>JBAXRP010000019.1:0-30781 GCA_037131145.1 Bacteroidota bacterium | reverse complement strand
ATACCTTTCATTGATAAAATGCGACTTGGTCATGATCAAACCAACCTTCCTGACAGCAAGAAAAACATGGCAACCAATAAGTATTATTTCCTGCCATTGATTCTCGGTTTAATTGGTTTCTTTTTTCATTTCAAAAAAGATTACCGGGGAACGATCATCATACTTCTTTTGTTTATCATGACAGGGCTTGCTATTTTGGTTTACCTCAACCAGCAACCTTACGAACCTCGTGAACGAGATTATGCATATGCGGCGTCATTCTATGCATTCGCCATTTGGGTCGGACTTGGCATTATTCCATTGATCAACTGGCTTAGAGAGAAGATCAATCCAAATCTCGCTGTTGTTACTGTATTCCTGTTCACACTTATTCTTGTTCCCGGTATCATGGCGAAGGAAAACTGGGATGATCACGATCGCTCCGGAAAATATGCCTGCCGCGATTTTGCAGCCAATTACCTCAATTCGTGCGAACCGCAAGGGATTTTATTTACCAATGGCGATAACGATACTTTCCCTTTATGGTACGACCAGGAAGTAGAAGGAATCGGAACTGATATTCGCGTTGTAAACCTGATGCTTGCTTCTGGTCCTTGGTATATCAATCAATTATACCAGCAAGCCTATAATTCACTTCCGGTTCCTCTAACACTGAGTAAAGCGCAGTACCAGCAGGGCACAAACGACATTGTGCCGTTTTACGACGTTGGTATCAAAGGATATGTTGAACTGAAGGATATGATTGATTTTATCAAAAGCGATAATCCTCAGACTTTCATTCCGTTACAAAACGGAGACCGCATGAAATTCTTTCCATCGAGAAAAGTTAAAATTACAGTTGATTCGGCTGCCTGCGTGAAGTATGGAATCGTTCCCAAACACCTTCAGGGTAAAATGGTTGACTCCATCTACTGGACAATCAGAACAAATCAGCTTTATAAAAATGACCTGATGCTGCTCGATCTGCTTGCTTCCAACAAGTGGGAGCGTCCCCTTTATTTTGCAGCTCCTTCGAGTGTAAATCATTGCGTGGCAATTGATTCTTTCTGCCATGTTACCGGGTGGGTTTATAAGTTTATGCCAGTGAAGGCTCAGCAGAATGATTATATCCAGAGCATGGGCGGAGTTGACGCCATTTCTTCCTACAATATATTTAAAAACAAATGCTCATGGGGCAACCTGAATGACAAGAAGGTGTATGTTGATCCCGAAAGCCTTAATAACTCGGTAAGACCCAAAACCAACTTCATGCGGGTAGCACAGTCATTTGTTGCGCAGAAAAAATACAAGGAAGCTATTGAGATGCTGGATCTGTATATAAAGAATTTTCCGGATTCTAAAGTGCCGTTTGATATGTATATGCTCCCTTATGCCGAAATCTATTATCAGTCGGGCGCGCCGGACAAAGCAAACAAACTGATCCGTCGGGTAGCTGAAATTTATAGTCAGAACCTCGATTACTATCGTGGCTTTTCACCTGCCTATACTCAGTATTTCGAACAGGATGTGCAAACTTCGCTTGGAATTCTCAAAAGGTTGTCAATGGTAGCTTCCCAATACAAACAAACTAACCTTGCCGCGAGTGTTGATACGCTTTTTAATCAGAAACTAAAATACTTTAATCCCTGATTTGCGAAACCGGGAGATTACAGATAACAAAAAACAGGTATGATGCTTTTATCAATTATTTGGGATCCCAGTCCGGATATTTTCCGGTTTGGAAGTTTTGCGGTGAGGTGGTACGGGTTGTTTTTTGCGCTTTCGTTTTTCTTCGGATACGTAATCATGCAGCGTTTTTTTAACAAAGAAGGCGTTCCTATAAAGTTACTTGACGAACTGACCACTTATATGATTATCGGGACTATTGTGGGCGCCCGGCTGGGTCATGTATTTTTTTACGAACCCGAATGGTATATCGCTCATCCTATAAAAATTCTCCAGGTTTGGGAAGGCGGATTGGCAAGTCATGGCGCCGGAATTGGCATAATAACTGCTCTGATTATCTTCTCAAAGGTCAGAAATAAATCATTTTTATGGGTAATGGACAGAATCGTGATCGTTGTTGCCCTTGCCGGGTTTCTTATCAGGATGGGCAATCTGATGAACTCCGAAATTTATGGTTTGCCTACTTCGCTTCCCTGGGGCTTTCAGTTTCTTCACTCAACAACTCCTTCCGAGGCGCTTGTTCCACGGCATCCAACCCAGATTTATGAAGGCGTCTCTTATCTCCTGATCTTTTTTCTTCTTTGGTGGTATTATTACCGGAAGGATGGAAAACCGGCAAACGGGCTCTTATTTGGAATGTTTATGACACTCGTTTTCGGCATTCGGTTCTTTATCGAATTTATCAAAGAACCGCAGGTTGGATTTGAAAAGGGATTAACCCTGAATATGGGGCAGCTACTCTCAATACCCTTTGTTGTCGCCGGGATTATTCTGATCATTATGGCGCGGTACCGAAAAGCGGGTAGTTAATCCCAATTTTACTGATTCTTTCCTTCAATTCCTGTTCATCGTTTCGGATAACCATGCCGTGGAAATTTTTGGAAAGCTCTATGGCGTAAAGAAGATCAAAGTCTTGCTGTTTCATTGAAAAAAAGATTTTTTTATCCATCAGATATCGGGCAAGATATTCCTGTTCAGTCTGACCTGGCGTAGGAATGAGAACAGCCTGTTTTCCCATCGTTACAAGATCCATAATGCTTGAATATCCCGACCGGCAGATAACGAGAGACGCTCGCGCCAGCAACTCATACAATTTCGGCGTTTCAAGATGGGCAAAAAAATGTGTTTTACCCTGGATAGTGTAATTTTCGTCGGAATCAGTGATTCCTCTAACCACCACTGAAGTCAGTTCAACTTTGGCAAGTTGCTTCATCACTATTTCCTCAAACATGGTTCGTTGAGGTTCGGGACCCGAAAGCATTACAAGAATGTCGAGACTGTGCGGATATTGAGCCATATTTTTCTTTACAAGTCGTTCAAAACGCGAAAGAATTCCAATATAGTGGCAATTTACCGGAAGGTTTTTCGGATGAGAAAGTGAACCCGCCAATCCATGATGAGGCTCAAAATCGGGAATCCAACATTCGGTATAGCGATGAATAAAAAAATAATTGAGTCTTTTCAGAAGTCTGCCAAATGGCTTTAATGCCGCCGGAATCTGAATGTTGAGTTGGTGAGTGATAAAGACCGAAGGAATATCAGAATGCCAGCAACCATAGCGGTTGTCGGAAATAACAAGGCTTGCGCCCGATTCCCTGACAATGCGCTTTAACGCTCGATGCTCTCTGAAAATATTGTAAAGCAAGTGTGGGGTCATGGTTACAAATTTCAGCGTCAGCGATTTCTTCCGGGAATATGATATCTCCATTCCGGGAAAATCAATACACCTGATTTTTGGATGTTCTCTTTTGATAAATTCAATTGAGCGGCCACTGCCGGCAACCATCACAGAAAAACCGAGATCCTGAAATAATTGAATTACCGGGATACACCTTGTGGCATGACCTATTCCCCAGTCAAGCGGACAGATCAGTACCTTTCGGATTACTGAATCCTGTTGATTATTTAGTTTGTCCTGTGTTGTAACCATAATAAAGTAATATTTCAACACTTTACGCGCCAAATTTACATTCATTCTACCTCCGACATGAAAAAAAGTTATTCACAATGTATTACCTTTTATCAACCAAACCGATTAACCATAAATCTTTGGCAAATGGAAGAAGAACAGTTATTGTACCAGATAGGGCTCACCCTTATTCCTGGCGTAGGAGATATACTTGGTCGCAAACTTGTATTGATTTGTGGAAGCGCTGAAGCAGTATTCAGAGAGCCGCGCCGCTATCTAAAAAAAATGCCCCGGATTGGCGATTTACTCGCGCAGGCAGTGGCAAATAAGGAAATTTTGTTGCGGGCTGAAAAGGAAATTGCCTTTGTAGAACGCTATAAAATTTCACCGCGATATTTTCAGGATAAAGAGTATCCGCAACGTTTAAAACATTGCTACGATAGTCCTGTTCTCTTGTTTTATAAAGGAACCGCTGATTTGAATGCGCCGAGAACAATCGGAATTGTTGGCACGCGCAACGCAACCGAATATGGAAAACGGGTAACCCATGATCTTATAGCCGGTCTTGTTCATCAGCAGGTACTCGTTGTAAGCGGTCTTGCTTATGGCATTGACAGTTGCGCGCACCGCGTTAGTATTGACCAGGGATTAAATACGATTGGAGTTTTGGGGCATGGACTTGACACAGTTTATCCCTGGTTAAACAGGACGCTGGCAGAGAAAATGGTACTTCAGGGAGGATTACTGACAGAGTTTTTAAGCGGAACGAAACCCGACAGAATGAATTTCCCGAAACGGAACAGGATAATTGCCGGTTTATGCGACGCGCTGATTGTAGTGGAAGCAGGAAAGAAGGGAGGCGCACTGATAACCGCTGATATTGCCAACTCTTACAACCGTGATGTTTTTGCAATCCCGGGTAGAATTCATGATTCATTTTCCGAAGGCGCCAATTACCTGATTCGCACAAACAGGGCTTCGCTGGTACAAAAAGCTGAGGATGTTGAATATCTGATGGGTTGGAAAGAAAATTTTGACGGACAAAAGGTTGTGCAACGACGGATATTTCTTGAAATGACCCCCGAAGAAGAGAAACTGGTCGAATTTTTACAGGAACATAAACAGGCGGGCATTGACGAAATCTGCATTCAAAGCGGCATAACCATGAGCAAAGCGTCAGCCTCACTGCTCAATCTCGAATTTGAAGGGATCGTAAAGTGTTTGCCGGGAAAGGTTTATACTCTACTCTGATTTTTCAGGAACAGTGAAAACGGCTTTCATTGCCAGAATAAAAACTATTATCGAGGAACCAAATGCAAAAAGGCTCAATAATTTATAATCGCGCGTAACCATACAAAAGATAAAAATCCCATGAAATAATACAGCGACTATTAAACTGGTAAGGGAATAAACTATATGAGTTTTCAGAAACCGCGCCATACCAATAAAAAAACCCATAACGATTGAAAAAATCAGACTGGCAGGAATAAACGCAAACGAAAACAGAGTTACAGGTAAAGATTGCTGGATATTTACGAAATTTAGAAAAAACCCGACCAAAGCCACTGTACAGTATCCCATCGTCACACTAAATGAAAGTATAATGGCGTCAAATGGACTAACATTAACACTGTGGCGCATAATAATATACCGGTAAAATATAAATTTTCCTAGTTCTGAACCTCCGCCAATTGTGATGAACGCAAAAAAAAGTGTTCGTTTAAGATTTCGCAGTTCACTGACGCCAAGTTCGTAAGAAATCGCAACGGCAATCGCCAATACTGAAACACTAAAAGCCCCTGCAATCATGCTTCGAATCATCAGGTTGACAAACTTTCGGTCACGATGTTTCCTGATATAGAGATACATAGCAAGGAAAATGATAGGCGCAAAAGATATAGTGAAATAGGTAAGTGTTTGCATTTTGTTGGTATTTTATTGAAATACAGTTCAAATGTAATATTTTTTCTACTTTTACAAAAAATAATTTTAAATTTTGGAGGGAATTGTTATAAAATCCACCGGAAGTTGGATTATAGTGAGAAATCAGGATGGAACAAGATACGATTGTAAATTGAAAGGCAATTTCCGTATCAGAGATATCCGGCATACAAATCCTGTAGCTATCGGCGACCAGGTTGGATTTGAAATTCCGTTGGGAGATAGTCATGGAACAATCACCTCCATAAAGCCCAGATTCAATTACATCATCCGTAAAGCTGTGAAATTGTCGAAAATTTCCCACATCATTGCAGCCAATATAGACCATGCTTACCTCATTGTTACTCTTGCCAAGCCTGCCACATCCAATGGGTTTATTGACAGGTTTCTGGTAACTGCCGAAGGGTACCATATTTCAACGAGTCTTATCTTCAATAAAATCGATATTTACAATCAGGCGGTATTCGATATTCTATATAATTTAACTTCAATTTATGAAAAGGCAGGATATCCATGTTATAGAATTTCGGCTCTTAAAGGAGAAGGGATTGAACCGATTATGGAGTTGCTCAGCAACCGCGTGAGCTTATTTTCCGGACATTCCGGCGCCGGGAAATCTGCTCTGATAAAAGCTCTTGATCCATCTCTGAATCCTCGTATAGGCAGTATTTCCGAGGCTCATCAGAAAGGAATGCATACAACTACTTTTGCTGAGATGTACGAATTGAAAAACAACACATTCATAATAGATACACCCGGTATCAGGGAATTTGGTCTTATTGATTTTGATAAAAGCGAGATTCCGCGATGTTTTCCGGAGATGGAGAGGCTTCTCCCAAAATGCCAATACAGCAACTGCGGTCATACACACGAGCCTGGATGCGCTGTTAAGGAAGCGCTTTCGACCGGCGAAGTTAGCGCGTTACGTTACAATTCATACCTAAGTATTCTCAATGATCGCTAAACAACTTATCTCCGAAGATGTTCCGCTGCTGAAACCATCCGACAGCGTCTCTTTTGCCGTTAACCGAATGGACGAAAGTAGGTTAACTCATCTGCCGGTAGTTGATGAGGGAGATTTTATTGGTGTGTTATCCGAACAGGATTGCGCTACGATTTACGATCCTGAACTTTCCGTATTGGCGTCCAACCTTATCTTGTCTGATTTATATGTTACCGAAAGTGATCATATTTATGAAGTAGTCAAAAGTATGACAACCAGGAATATGACCATGCTGCCAGTGGTAAACAACCAGAAGCGTTTTATGGGAGCCATTCCAGCTTCCAGGTTGTTGCCTCACCTCGCCAATATGATTGCCGTAAATAATCCCGGAGGTATTATTGTATTGGAAATCAATGAAAATGATTATAATCTGACAGAAATAGCTCATATCATCGAATCTAATGACGCCAGAATATTAAGCCTCTCCCTTACTTCATTCCCCAACTCAACCAGGCTCGACATCACTATTAAAGTGAACCGGATTGAAATCGGTCCAATCCTTCAAACTTTTTTCAGATTTAATTATCTGGTTAAAGATTCATGGTCAAAGGAAGATGCATACCATGAAGGACTGCATGATCGGTTTGACGCCCTGATGAATTATCTTAATATTTGATAAATGAGTTGCCCGCTGATTATCAGATACCTTTTCAGGGTTTCTATGATTATCATTTCCTTTGGATTGGGTTTTACTTCCATTTTTGCCGGAAGCAAGTTTTCTTACCAGGAAAGTGATTCGGTAAATGAATTTCTGATTGTGAGAGATGTGATTATTTCCGGAAACAAAATCACCAGAAATAATATTATTCAACGGGAGCTGATTTTTCGGGAAAATGATACTTTGCCTGCGTCGGATTTACATTCCATGCTTGCAGAAAGTCAGCGGAATGTGTTCAACACAAACCTTTTCAATTTTGTAACGGTGGCCGCCATTTATCAATCCGGAACCCGGTTGATTGATATTTCGGTAAAGGTTGTTGAAAGATGGTATATCTGGCCGATCCCATTTTTAGAAATTGCCGACCGCAATTTTAATGTCTGGCTGGAATCCCGCGATTTATCACGCCTAACTTACGGAGTTGATTTTACATTCTATAATTTAAGAGGTCGCAACGAAACGTTGAAAATTCTCACTCACCTTGGTTATAACCAACTGTATGGATTTACTTATAAAGCTCCGTATATCAACCGCCAACAAACGCTGGGCATTAAATTCGGATTTGATTTTGAATTGAATCATGAAGTTGCTGCCTTTACAAGGAACAACAAACCTGTTTTTATCAAAAATAATCAGGATTACCTGCAACGCAAATGGGTTGCTTTTGGTGATTTGCTTATCCGTCGCGACTTTTATAATACCAACAACATTAGCTTTGAATATAGCCAGTACCAATTCAGCGAACAGGTTGACTCCATTCCAGGTTTTTTATATTCATCGTCTGCTCCGCAGAAATTTTTCAGCCTGACGTGGTTTTTTAAAAACGACCGTCGCGATGTTCAGTTTTATCCATTAAACGGTTATTACTTAGATGTAGAGGTCAGGCATACTATACCTTACGCGGTTGCCCGAAACAGCTATTTTAAAGGCAACTTTCGCATTTACAAAAAACTTCTCAACCGT
Source organism: Bacteroidota bacterium (assembly GCA_037131145.1). Taxonomy (GTDB): domain Bacteria; phylum Bacteroidota; class Bacteroidia; order Bacteroidales; family FEN-979; genus CAIVAT01. The sequence goes on along the minus strand of JBAXRP010000019.1, from coordinate 22,642 downwards.
TGGTTTTTCGCGGCTGGGATTTCCGGAAAATTAACATTTGCAAAACAGCAACCATATTTTATGCAGCGAGGGTTAGGATACGGACGCGATTTTGTCCGCGGGTATGAATACTACGTTGTTGACGGTCAACATTATGCACTATTGAAAAGTAACATGAAGTTTGCCCTGGTTCCACCGCGGATTGAGCGAATCGGTTTTTTACGAAGCATGAAATTCAACACAATTCCATGGGCTCTTTACCTGAATGCTTTTACCGATGCAGGTTTTGTTTATAAATATAGCGATTCGGAAGATGATGGCTACTCATCAGGAAACACTCTCGAAAACCAATTTCTGATTGGTTTTGGAATTGGATTGGACTTAGCCACTTACTACGATATTGTTATCCGCCTCGAAAGCGCCATAAACGGACTTGGTCAGCCGGGCGTTTATCTTCATTTTATGGCGCCGATTTAGGACTCTATCCCACAACATCGAATTGAAAAAATGACGTATCTTTGCCGCCTTATTTCCGGAAGCTAAAATAATGATGAAAATTGCCCTGTTTGGGAAGAATATTTCTGAAAACGCTGTCCCATATATTCAGGAACTTATTGAGACTCTGCATTCCCTGCAAAGTGTGATTTTTATCCATACTTCTTTCCACAATAAACTGGAGAACCGCATCACATTCCCAACAGATATAAAGATATTTTCAAACCAGGCTGAAATTGAACATCAGGTTGATTTTTTATTTTCAATTGGAGGCGATGGCACTTTTCTCGATTCTGTTGGGTTGGTTGGAAATTCAGGGATACCGGTTGCCGGGATTAACATTGGTCGCCTTGGTTTTTTATCGGGCATTTCAAAGGATAACATCGTTCCGGCAATGAAAGCGGTGCAGCAGGGCGATTTTCAATTGGAAAAACGGTCGTTGCTTTTACTCGATTCTCCTCAAAATTTATTTGCTCCGGTAAATTACGCGTTGAATGAAATCACCGTTTACAAGCAAAACGTGATGTCAATGCTGACAATCAAAACCTGGATCAATGGACATTTTCTGAATGCTTACTGGGCTGATGGCTTAATTATAGCAACGCCAACCGGATCCACAGCCTATTCGCTGAGTTGCACCGGTCCTATTCTTACTCCCGATTCTGAGAATTTCCTGATTACCCCCATCTCAAGTCACAATTTGACTGTAAGACCTATTGTTGTGAGAGATGACAGCATAATCCGCATTGCAGTTGAAGCCAAAAGCGACCATTTTCTGGTAAGTCTCGATTCTCGCCTTGAATCCGTAGATCAGACTACAGAACTGCATATTCGGAAAGCTCCGTTTCAGATCAACCTACTGATACTCAAAGATAAAAACTTCTTTCAAACCATTCGGGAAAAACTCAACTGGGGATTGGATAACCGGAATTGATTTCATGGATGTTATAATCGGAAAAGTTATCAAATAAATAAGCCAATTGAACGTTATAGAAATTGTTGAAAAGTCAAAACAAATTATTTTCGTTATCGATGTTCAGTTCTGCGTCAAAGCCTGCAATCCTGACAATTCTCTTTCTTTCGCTTTTTCATTCCGCAATTTCACAGGATTTGGAAATCGGGCTGACAGTGGGAGGTAGTTATTATCTTGGCGACCTGAATCCGGGAAAACACTTCATGAATACACAGATTGCCCTTGGTTTAGTTTCCCGATATAACATCGACACCCGCTGGAGTGTGAAACTCAGCGCTATTCGCGGCGTCCTCACGGGTAATGCTGAATCAAGCGCTTTTCTGCCTGACCGAGGGTTGTCGTTTTCCAGCGCGGTGACAGATATTTCAGGAGTAGTTGAATTTAACTTTCTTCCATATTTTACCGGTAGTTATAAGAGTAGTATAAGTCCATTTATATATGCAGGCATTTCGGTTTTCTTTTTCGATCCCAAGGCGAATGGCGTTTCGCTTCGTTCTCTCGGCACTGAAGGACAAAACATTGGGTATCAAGGCAGAAGTCAATATAAAACTATGGGGGTATCAATCCCTTTCGGGGTGGGAGGCAAATTTAGCCTGACAAGCCGTCTCGGAATTCAGGTTTACTGGGAAATGCACAAAACTTTCACCGATTACATTGATGATGTAAGTACAACCTATTACCTTATCAGCCGGGATATTAACAAAAATGACGTTGCAGCGGTGATGTCAGATCCAACGTTGAATCATAACCCCGGGATGCAGCGTGGAAATTCAGCAACCAATGATTGGTTTGCCTTTTTTGGCGTCTCGATTACATATAAATTCAACCTGATTTCGAGTAAAAAATGCCGTGATCTGACTCATTAGATTGCGGTTAAGAAGTATGAACGATTTAAAGGATCAGATAGATTTACAGAAATTGCCGGTTCACGTTGCCGTTATCATGGATGGAAACGGAAGGTGGGCTAAAAAGCGTGGTTTTGTGCGCACTCTGGGTCACGAAAAGGGCGTTGACGCCGTGAGGAACACAGTTGAGGCAGCGGCAGAACTCGGAATCGGATATCTTACTTTGTATGCATTTTCCACTGAAAACTGGAACCGTCCAAAATACGAAATTGACGCTTTGATGAGGATTCTGGTTACTTCGCTGCGGAAAGAAATGAAAACCCTGATGAAAAACAACATCAGATTGAATGCCATCGGCGATCTGAATAGTTTGCCGCCGAAAAGTCGTCGCGAGCTTGCAAAGTCAATTGAAGAAACTTCAAATAACACCGGACTTTTACTAACTCTGGCGCTGAGTTACAGCTCTCGCTGGGAAATTGTTGAAGCGGTTCGCGCTATTGCCCGCAAAATTGAAACGCGGGAATTAGCTCCGAATGATATTGATATTCCTACATTTACTTCTCATCTAGCCACTTATTCAATACCCGATCCTGAATTGGTTATCAGAACCAGCGGAGAATACAGAATCAGTAATTTTTTACTTTGGCAGATTGCCTACGCCGAATTATATTTCACCAATACTTTGTGGCCCGATTTTAATAAAGAAGAGCTCTACCGGGCTATTGTTGATTATCAGCAACGGGAACGCCGATTTGGATTAACCAGTGAACAGATTAATGAATTTGATGGAAAATTTCGAAAATAAAGCTGATGAAACTTCGCAACCTGTTGATATTATTTATTTTTCTGATTATAAGCCAATCTCTGACGGCGCAGGTGAGCGTAGGTGATACCTATTCCGTTGACTACAATGTTCCCAAAGATTATTACCTTGGCGGAATTACGGTTAGCGGGGTTAAATATCTGGATGGCAATGTGCTCATCATGCTTTCGGGGTTGACAGTAGGCGACCAGTTGAAAATTCCTGGTGATAAAATTTCTGCGGCAGTAAGGAAACTATGGGAACAAGGTTTGTTCGAAGATATCCAGGTTTCTGTTATCAAAGTTGTTGATAATCAGATTTTTTTGGATTTCAATCTCAGAGAGCGCCCCAGACTTTCGAAATTTCAGTTCAATGGGATCAAGAAATCTGACGCCGACGACCTACGTCAGAAAATCAGATTGGTAAAAGGCGATTATGTGACTGATAATTTGATGATAAAGACCCGGAACATCATTCAGAAATTCTACAACGACAAAGGGTTTCTCAATGCTGAAGTTGAAATTATTCCAAAAAAGGACACTGCTACAGCCAACGATGTTACGTTGTTTATAAACATTGATAAAAACGAGAAGGTGAAGGTTTACTCAATAAACATTCATGGAAACAGGAACCTGAGTTCGGAAATGATTTTATCATCATTTAAAAAGACAAAGGAAAAGAGCATTTTCAATCCGATGAACGACTTTGACAAGGTTGTGGTTAACAGCGCGAAGGAAGCGGCAACAGTTGATTTCGTTGATATCGGAAACGTATTGTCGGATCACGTGAGCGATAATATCCGGATAAGGATATTCAAATCGTCAAAATTTATTGATGAAGATTATCAGGCTGACAAGCAACTGCTTATTGAAAAATACAATTCACTTGGTTATCGTGATGCGCGAATCGTCAGGGATTCTATTTCAAAAAACAATGATAACACCATCAACTTAGACATCTGGGTTGATGAAGGTCCCAAATATTATATCAGGAACATCGCATGGATTGGGAATACAAAGTATTCATCAAAGTTTCTGGACAGGATACTGAAGGTTTCCAAAGGCGATGTTTATGATCGCGCTACATTAGACAAGGCGCTTACCTACAATCCTGATGGCGCCGATATAAGGTCGCTCTATATGGATGATGGATATCTCTTTTTCGATGTAGTCCCAGTGGAAACAAGGGTTGAAGGGGATTCAATAGATTTGGAAATCAGAATGCATGAAGGTAAACAGGCAACTGTAAACAAAGTGACAATCAAGGGAAATACTAAAACTAATGACCATGTGGCTTTGCGGGAAGTTCATACCCGTCCGGGACAATTATTCAGTCGCGACCGCCTGATCAGATCGCAACGGCAGTTGGCGCAGTTGAAATATTTTGACGCAGAGAAACTCACTCCGAATGTAAATCCAAATCCTGAGGATGGCACTGTTGATATTGGTTATGAAGTTACTGAAACTTCCGCCGACCAGGTTGAACTTTCCGGCGGATGGGGATATGGCAGAATTATTGGCACTGTTGGTTTATCCTTCAATAATTTTTCATTGCGAAATATCACCAATCTTAAAGCCTGGAGACCGATTCCGGCGGGAGATGGACAGAAATTAAGTCTTCGGTTTCAGACTTACGGACAGGGATATTTCAGTTATAGTTTTTCTTTTACCGAGCCCTGGCTCGGTGGGCGCAGACCGCTTGCTCTGAGTCTTTCATATTTCCATTCAAAATATACCAATGGCTTGGCAAGCAACGATCCGGGATATGCCTACTTTAAAATTGACGGAATTACCGTTGGGCTTGGCACGCAACTCCGCTGGCCCGATGATTATTTTTCGCTATATCACACCTTTAGCTACAACCGGTATAACACCTACAACTATGCGTCAATCTTTTCTTTCGGCGGTGGAAATGGAACTTATAACTCATTCAGTTACTCGGTTACTCTTGCCCGTAACTCCGTTGACGCGCCAATTTATGCAAGAAACGGGTCGGAGTTTTCAGTAAATCTTGAATTAACGCCACCCTACTCGCTTTTCAGAGGCAATGTTGATTACAGCACAATGCAGCCAAGCGAAAGGTATAAGTGGGTGGAATATTACAAGATTAAATTTAAAGGCGCATGGTATATAAATATGGTTGAAAAACTTGTTATGACTCCTCGCGTCCAACTGGGTTTTCTTGGCGCATATAACAGTAGTCTGGGAGTAACTCCATTCGAACGATTTTATCTAGGCGGCGATGGACTTTCGGGATATAACAACATGGACGGACGCGAACTGATTGGGATGCGCGGATACATCAATAATTCCTTAACCCCCGGTTATCCCACTACTTTTGGAGGGACCGTATATACGAAATATACTCTCGAGTTGAGATACCCGATTTCATTGAATCCCAGCGCTACTATTTACGGACTTGGTTTTGTGGAGGCAGGAAACGATTGGTTGAAGTGGAGCAGTTTCAATCCATTTAATGTTTATCGGTCTATCGGTTTTGGTGTGCGGGTGTTTCTGCCAATGTTCGGATTACTCGGACTTGATTGGGGATATGGCCTCGACCAGGTTCCCAACGTGCCGGGAGCTGCCGGTGGACAGTTCCATTTTTCAATTAATTCATCCTTAGATTAAAATAGAGAAATGGTGAAAATTTTTAAAAAAGAAAAAATATGAAAAAACTGATTTTTACTTTTATTGCGCTGATTATTTCGGTAGTCATGATGCAGGCACAGAAATTTGCTTATGTTGATACGCAGTATATTCTTGATAACATACCTGAATTTGCCGAAGCGCAGGCTCAGCTTGATGAGCTGTCGGTTCAGTGGCAAAAAGAGATTGAGGGAAAATTTGCCGAAGTAGATAAAATGTATAAAGATTATCAGACACAGTCTGTGCTTTTACCCGATGACCTAAAAAAGAAGAAAGAGCAGGAAATCGTGGATAAGGAAAAGGATGCCAAAAACCTTCAGCGAACCCGTTTTGGCAAGGAAGGCGACCTTTTTAAAAAGCGGCAGGAACTTGTCAAACCTATCCAGGAAAAAATCTACAACGCAATTCAGGATCTCGCTAATTCCAACAATTACGCAGTTGTTTTTGACAAAGGCGGAAGTTTAACCATGATGTACTCGAATCCTAAGTATGATATCAGCGACGAAGTACTCGATAATCTTGGCGCCAACATGGGTTCGAGGAAAGGTAAGGGTAAAGGCAGCGAAAGTTCTACTACCACTCCTAAGTCGGGAGGGGCGGCAGCCGGAGGCTCTGACACGAGAGAACCAAAGAAATAAAAAAAAATTCTTACTTTTGCAACGCATTTTTGTAGTATAAACCATATAAATATTGAAAATGAGAAAGTTAGTTAGATTGTTTGCCATTATTGCCCTGTTTGCCGGTTGCTCTTTTGCATCTCAGGCACAAAATCCGGTTAAAATCGGATACATTGATTTTAATACTCTACTTGCCGCGATGCCAGGCATTGATTCGGTAAAAATTAAACTGCAGAGTTATCAGAAAGCGCTCACAGATCAGATGGACGCAATGAAAGCTGAATTTGAAAACAAGTATCAGGATTATCAGTCGCAGTCATCAAGTATGTCGGATTTGATCAAACAAACCAAAGAAAAGGAATTGACTGATCTACAAGGTCGTATTGATGCTTTCCAGCAAAAAGCCAGCTCTGATTTACAAACCAAGCAACAGGAACTGGTAGCGCCGTTTATTTCAAAAGCCAAAACAGCCATCAATGAAGTAGCCAAGGAAAGCAAATATACATTTGTTTTAAATGCCATTGAAGATGTAGTACTTTACAAAAATGAGGCGGAAGATTTGATGCCGGTCATTAAGAAAAAACTGGGAATTCAATAGTTCGCTAAACATACAAAGGAAAGCCGGTGTTCAGATACCGGCTTTTTTTTATGTCCGCCTGCACCACAATAAATTTCACTATTTTTGACGAAACTCAACCTGAAACGCGCTATGAAAACAAATTTGAACCGTCGTGATTTTATCAGAACTGTTGCTGTTGCAGGTGCCAGTCTTGCTATTGGCGATAATATTCTTGCCGCTGAAAATTACGGAAGCCCTTCATTCCTGTACAAGCCAATCCCCACCGCTGCTCCTTTGAATAAGGTGCGTATTGGGTTCGTTGGCGTTGGAGGAATGGGAATGGCGCATGTGGAAAACCTCCTGAAGATTGATGGAGCGCAAATAGTCGCTGTTTGCGATATTGTTGAGAGCCGCGTAAAAGAAGCTCAGGATATGGTTGAAAAAGCCGGTTTCAAACGTCCCGAAGGATATTCGAAAAACGAATTTGACTGGCAACGACTATGCGCCGCCAATGACATTGACCTGGTTTATACAGCGACTCCCTGGCAGTGGCATGTTCCTATATGTCTCGCCGCAATGAACAACGGGAAACATGCCGCCACGGAAGTGCCTGCCGCAATTTCGCTCGACGAGTGCTGGGAACTTGTGGAAACGTCGGAAAAGACTGGAAAATACTGTGTAATGATGGAAAACTGCAACTACGACAAAGTTGAGATGATGATCCTGAACATGGTTAAGAAAGGTCTGTTTGGCGAAATGGTTCATGCAGAGTGCGGATACCTTCACGATTTGCGCGCGGTTAAACATGATATGAACGGCGAAGGACTTTGGAGGCGCGATTTTTCCATGACAAACAACGGCGACCTCTACCCTACCCACGGACTTGGTCCCGTTATGCAATGTATGGATATCAACCGCGGCAACTATTTTGATTGCCTTGTTTCCTTTGGTTCTAAAACACGCGGGTTGCATGAATATGCTGTTTCAAAGTTTGGCGCCGATAGTTCGCAGGCGCAGGAAAAATATACTTTGAGCGATGTTGTCACAACCCTGATTAAAACTATGAATGGAGAAACAATTGTTGTAACTCACGATACCAGTTTGCCGCGCCCATACAGCCGTGATATACTGGTACAGGGAACTCATGGTATCGTGCGTAAGTATCCTGATCCGAAGATTTATATCGAAGGGATAAGTAAAACCAATGACAAATGGGAACCGCTGAATGATTCTTTGTTAAAATATCAGCATCCTGTATGGACAGAACTTGAAGATGCAAGCAAAGGAGCCGGTCATGGCGGAATGGATTTCATTGAAGATTTCCGGCTGATTAATGCACTCCTGAAAGGCACAGAACCGGATATGGATGTTTATGACGCCGCCGCAATGAGCGCTGTTCGTATGCTCAGCGAACGTTCTATTGCCAAACAGGGGAAAACTCTGAAGTTCCCTGATTTTACACGTGGGATGTGGAAGAAACCCCGAATGTTGCAGGTAATGAATGGGGTGTAAAAGGTTAACCATCCAACCGAAAACTTTGCTAATGAGCTAACAATTATCAATTTTACTTTACGCCGAAACCAATTTAAAAATGAAAAAAATAGTCTGGACATTAGCCTGTTCGTTGATATTTGTAACAACCTGGTCACAAGGCTGGCGACATTCTGAAATGGAAGTGAAGGTTTTCATCAGTAATGAACAAGATCTCCACATATTAACCGGGTTAACCATTAATTTGGAACCAGCCTCAACCGATGCAACCATTTTCAGGGCATACCTCGTTCCGCAAGAGTTGGAGCGCCTTAAAAAAACCAATCTGAAGTATGAAATTACCATTGACGACCTGAACAAACATTATGAGCGCTTCTGGGATAATCCGCTTGTTCCGTCAGGTTATTATACTTATGAACAGATCATTGCAATTGCCGATAGCCTTGTTGCAAATTTCCCCGGCATCTGCAAAAAAGAGATTTGGGGCTCTTCGATAGGAGGGCGTCAGCTTGCAGCTTTGAAAATCAGCGATAATGTAAATACGGATGAACCGGAAGCAGAAATCATGTTCGACGGCGGAATCCACGGCGATGAAGTTGGAGGTTCACAGAATGTAATCATGTTTGCAAGAAATCTTTGTCTTGGTTACGGTTCCGACCCTGCCATTACCGATTTGGTTAATGACCGGGAAATCTGGCTTTACCTAATGGTAAATCCTGACGGTCGCGCATCAATGTCTCGGTACAATAACAACGGCGTCGACTGCAACCGCGACAATGGCTACATGTGGGATGGCGAAGGTTTCAGTCCTTCCGCTTTTTCGCAGGTTGAAACGAAAGCCCTCCGCAATGGCATTCTCGATAACCAGTTTGCAGTTTACACAAATTATCACAGCGGCACAGAAATCATTTCATTTCCGTGGAGTTACCGCGCTAATAATCCTCGCGATTTTCAACATCTCAACCAACTCGCCGGAATTTATTCGTCAACCTCAGGATATCCCGGCGGGATGCAGTATGGACAGGGTTATAATATAATGTATGCTATAAACGGGAGTACAAAGGATTTTCAATATGGAAGCCTGGGAAATGTTGGATGGTCAATTGAGATTTCGCTCGATAAACAACCTCCGGCTTCCCAAATCGGTTATTATTACAACGCTAATAAACCAGCAATGCTCGAAATTATCAAGCGTTGCGCTTGGGGCGTTTCGGGTATAATTACCGACTCGTTAACCGGCGAACCGGTTCGGGCTAATGTTTGGGTTAGCAATTACTACCCGGTTTTTACCGATCCGGTTGTGGGCGATTACCATAAATATATTCTGCCGGGAACTTATTCTATACAAGTTACCGCCAATGGATATAAATCAAAGACCATTACCGGCGTTACCGTGCCTGCTCAGGGAACAATACAAACCAATTTTCAACTTACACCCGATACCGGTTGGTACGCTTATAAAATGATGAGCTGCCGGATTCCCGGAAACAATTTCGGCGATGAGGGTTATACGCCGGGATGCATTGGCAAACCCGATAACGTTCCATATTCTCTCGGTAGAAATGGCTGGGTTATCCTCGATATGGGTGATACAATATATGATGGACCCGGCGTTGATTTTAAGGTATTCCAGGCAGGTACGCAAACAAAGAACTTCACGGTTTCCGGGGGCAACTCTCAGGATGGTCCATTTACTGTCATTGGCACAGGTAGTGGTTCTACATCATTTGACATTGGACCTTCACTTCTCGGCAAAATCAGGTATATTCAGGTAAAAGACAATGGATCAGGGTCGGTATCAGGAACAGGCGCCGGCTTCAATCTTGATGCAATTGCTATGATAACGCCTCCGTTGAAAGTCAATTTTTCGGTCAATAACCAAAATCCATGTTCAGGAACCGCTCTTAATTTCACAGATCAGTCTGCCGGAAATCCGGTTTCCTGGAGTTGGTCTTTCCCCGGAGGATTTCCATCAACATCGAACATTCAAAACCCGACGGGTATTGTTTATCAAACGCAAGGTGTTTACCCCGTTTCTCTGACAATATCAAACGGCGTTTCATCTCTTTCAAAAACAAAAGCCGGATTTATCTCAGTAATCCAGTCGCCGGTGGTTTTACTGGGAAACGATACAACAATCTGCGATAATGAAAGCCTTCAGCTTCATGCCGGAAATCCGGGAGCATCTTACCTTTGGTCAACCGGCGAAACTACTGAAACTATTGTGGTTGACTCAACCGGTATTGGCTATGGAACGCAGGAATATTGGGTGAGCGTAACCGGTCAGAATGGATGTATCGGTTTTGATTCCATCAATGTAACTTATGATGATTGTACCGGCGTTACAATCAATGCCGAAGAACATTCCGTTTTGGTTTATCCAAATCCCGTTGCGAATACCGCAATCATAAGCGTTAATGGTTTTCGCAATGGATATTGGGAGTTGATATCTACTGATGGCGCCGCTTTGGCTCGATACCCTATTGCCAGCGATAATTATCATCAAAAGGTTGATTTCTCAATGATTCCAAATGGAATTTCTTTTCTCAGGGTGGTTCGCAATCAATCGGTTGTTTTGAAAAAGGTTGTAATCTGGCATCCTTAATGTCTCGTCCAATTCGTTTTATTTAAAACAGGCATTTACGCAGATATTTGGCAAAATTTGGTTTCTAATCGAGAATAGGTCGGCGATAATTTTTTTCAACAAAATATTACAGCAATGAAAAAAATCTGTACGTTTGTAGAAAATATAAACAATTAAAATTCAAACTATGAAGAAATTTTTACTGATTTGCCTGGGACTTTTATTATGGACAGGCTTAACGAAAGCGCAGACCGTGCTTTATGAAGACAATCTTGACGCTTATGCGCTAAATAGTTTTCTCGCTGTGGTTAACCCGACCTGGTGGACAACATGGTCAAATCTACCTGGGAGCGGCGAGGATATTCAGATAAAGAACACATTTAGCCATACCGCTCCGATGTCGGGTTCGGCCGATAAAGTTGGCGGACAGAGCGACGCCATTCTGAAACTTGGGAATAAAGTATCAGGCGCTTATGAGTTAAAGTGGTTTATGTATGTTGAAACCGGGAAATGTGGCTATTACAACATTCAGCACATGCAATCTCCGGGAACTGAATGGGCTTTTGAACTTTATTTCCGTACAGATGGTACAACTGAACTTCTCGCCGGCGGAAATACTATTACCGGTACGTATCCTAAGGATACCTGGTTTGAAGCCAAACATGAAATTGACCTCGACGCCGACCAAATCAAACTATATGTTAATGGCGTATTGTTGCATACATGGCCTTTCAGCGATCAAGCCTCAGTTGTAGGAGGCACCAAACAACTTGGCGGCGTGGACTTCTTTGCAGGTGAAAAATCAGGTTCGGGCGAAGTTGCCGGATATTTTATCGATGATGTTTATTTTGCCGAAACTGCCAGTGGAAATGATCCTATTATAACAGTTGCTCCAACTTCTGTCTCCGAATGGCTTGTTGGCGGCGCCAGCGGAACCAAAGATCTCACTGTTTCCAATACCGGATTATCTAATCTTACATTTGATGTAAATATTGTTTATGATGTTGATGCCATGAAGAGTTCACCGGTAAAATTGGAAACCGGCAATGATGTTTCAGTTAAAAGGACACTCACAAATGTTAGCGCCGATCCTTCTATTCATGTAGTAACTCCTGGTCCGGTCAGCGACGCAACTGCACAACTGCATTATGATGGCGATCAAGCTTCCGCTGTGGGTTGGAATACAGTTCCTGCAACCGTAACTGTTGCTGCGCGTTTCACAAATAGTATGACATTACCTTGGGCAGGTTTGAATGTCACCTCGGTTGAAGTTTATGTCAATAACCTCAACGCGGCGCCGGCTTCAAACCTTATGAAACTCAGAATTTATGGTATGGGCAATACTTATGAGCCAGGACCGCTTTTATATGAGCAGAATTTTACCCCGGTTGGAACAAGTTGGGAAATCGTTACTCTCACGACGCCGTTAAAAGTTACTGGCGAAGATCTCTGGGTTGGATACAACTTTACTCAAACGGATGCAGGAATTTTTATCCCCGGAACCGATGGTGGTCCCGCTGATCCTAACGGTGATTTTTTGACCACAGGAGTGGGTTGGAGTCACCTTTCACCAGGTCTCGATTATAACTGGAGTATCCGCGCCAATCTTGTTGGAACGCCCATTTCTCAATGGCTGACCGTAACTCCACTGACTGGTACTGTCGCCCCTGCCGCAAATAAACCCTTGTTATTGAACTTTACAACCACAGGGCTGGTTATTGGTCAATACCATGCCTCCGTAAAATTATTAAGCAATGATCCTGTAACGCCAATCCTGAATGTACCTGTAACCCTCGATGTTGTAGGTGTTGGCATTGATGAAGTTGGAAAAATTGGCGTTATGATCTATCCAAATCCAGTGAAAGACCAGCTTAATATTGTTACAAACGGAACCATCAGAAATATTTCAATTACTGATTTCAGTGGTAAAACAATTTTCAAAGGTATCAGCCAATGTGTCGATATCAGCGCTTTGAACAAAGGAGTTTACTTTGTAAAGGTTGAAACCGCCCAGGGCATTTCCAATACAAAATTTATCAAAAATTAGTAACCATACTTTCCCTTGTGTAAGGTAAAAAGAGACGCATTTCATCAATGCGTCTCTTTTTTTTGCAAAGAACATGTTTTCTTTGTATGTTTGTCGGGAGAAATGAATTAATCACTAAAACTAATCGCTATGAAAAAATTACTCTTTTTATCACTTTCACTAATGTTAAGCATTTGCGCCATTGCCCAAACCAACTGGACAACGGTAAATTCCGGTTTACTTGCCGGACAGGGTGTTGGGCAACTTTCAATCGGCATGGCTGATAACACCGGATTATGGGCGCATGCCGTTGATGCAACCGGACTCATTGTTGACAGATGGACAAGATCAATGGATGGTGGCCAAACATGGTCTTCAGGCACATTTAATGCTGGTACTGGGTTATCTCAATTATTTGCTATTGATGGAGGTACCTGTTGGGCGGTATTCAACACCGGCGCCACCCAGGGCTTGTATAAAACACAGGATGGCGGCACAACATGGGTTAAAAAAGGAGGTGTATTTAACGCCAGTTCTTTTGCCGATGTTATCCACTTTTTCAATGATAATGAAGGTTTTGCTATGGGCGACCCCGTTGGCGGTTATTTTGAAATATATACTACAACCGACGGCGGCGAAACCTGGACACGCGTTCCACAAGCCAATATTTCAGCGCCTACTACTGGGGAATATGGGATAACGGGTAATTATTCTGCAGTTGGCAATAATGCATGGTTTGGCACTAATCTGGGACGGATTTTTCGTTCCGTGGATAAAGGTCTTCACTGGACCGCTGTTCTTACTCCCTTTGGAAACGCTCAGGTTGTTCAACCTGAATTTGCCGATGCTTTGCATGGAATTTGCTATCGCTCATATCTTGATCTTGGGCTGGAACTCATTATTGACGTAACCTCCGATGGAGGCGTTACCTGGACTGAAGTAAATGTGACCGGCGATATGTATGCCCGCTATTTTTCATATATTCCCGGCACTGCAAACACTTATGTAGGATCTTCAAGCGCCGTTGGGGCAAATGGCATATCAGTGAGCTATGATGGAGGATATACATGGAATGTACTTAATGCAGGTTATGATTTTAATGCCACAGCATGGATTGATAACGCAACCGGCTGGGCAGGGTCAATTGCAGCAGCCAAGAAAAGTACCGAAAGCACAGGAGGTATGTATATCTATAATGGAGAACCTCTTGCTCCAACGCTTCCTGTCGCTAACTTTCAGGCAGATAATGTAGCCGTGGCGCTGAATGGATCAGTACATTTTACCGATCTTTCAACTGGAACCCCAACAAGCTGGGCATGGACATTTGCAGGTGGAACCCCGGCTACATCAACCTTAAAAACCCCTCCTGCCATTGTATATAACACTTCAGGAAGTTTTAACGTAAGCCTCACTGTAACTAATCCCAACGGCACAAACTCGGTGACAAAAACTAACTACATCTATGTTGGCGGAGTAGGAATGAATGACATTTCAGCCCCCGCTGTTTCTGTTTTTCCAAATCCTGCGAGCGATCAAATCAATATTATTTGCGGCGACCAGATTCAGAAGATCACCCTTCTTGATATTAGCGGCAAAGAAGTTTATTCCGGGGTTGAAAAAAATATTAATATCAGCAAACTGCAAACCGGAATCTATTTTATCAGAACAGTTACTGGCAAAGGCGTTTCGACTATCAGATTCATTAAGGAATAGAGAAAATCAAACTATTTCAAAAAAAGGCTGTCCCACAATTCCGGGATGGCCTTTTTCTTTTTTACATCTTTGGCGGCGCCTGAATACCGAGTAAAGACATCGCTTTCCTGATCGTTTCACCAGTGAAATGAGTAATCATAAGGCGCAAAAAAACTTTTTCCCTATCCACCTCCTTCATTACAGGCAATTCCTGGTAAAACTGGTTGAACCCTTTTGCCAGGTCGTAAACATAGTTTGCAATAACCGCAGGACTTCTATCATTGCCTGCCCCAATAACCGCTTCCTGAAACTGATATAACCTGACGATTGTCTCTTTTTCCAGACGATGCAATGGCGACTGGAATGAGATATTTACATCCTTCCAAAGAAACCCCAAATCATTGGCTTTTCCAAGCAGCGATTGAATACGGGCATAAGTGTATTGGATAAATGGTCCGGTATTTCCATTGAAATCTATTGATTCGCCAGGATCGAACAACATATTCTTTTTTGGGTCAACTTTCAGAATATAATATTTCAGGGCGCCAAGTCCGATTGTATTAAACAACCGAGAAGCTTCCTTTTCAGAAAGCTCATTGGCTTTCCCCAATTCGCGGGTAGTTGATTCGGCAATGGCAAACATTTCATCCATCAAGGCATCGGCGTCAACTACAGCGCCTTCGCGCGATTTCATTTTCCCGTGAGGTAGTTCAACCATTCCATAAGATAAATGTTGAATATGACTGGCAAATTCCTTACCGAGTTTAGACAGCGATTTCTTTAAGACGTCAAAATGGTAATTTTGTTCATTTCCAACAACATAAATCATTTCGGAGGGATGAAAATCATCATAACGCAATTGGGCAGTACCCAAATCCTGCGTTATGTAAACCGATGTGCCATCAGCCCTTAACAACAATTTTTCATCCAAGCCCTCATCTTTCAGGTCAACCCAGATACTTCCATCGTCTTTCTGATAAAAGGCGCCATTAAGCAGCCCTTCCATAACCAGCTTTTTGCCGAGAAGGTACGTGTCGCTTTCATGATAAATCCTGTCGAACGCAATGCCGAGGCGGAGATAGGTTTGATCGAATCCTTCGTATGCCCAGCTATTCATTTTCTGCCACAGGGCAATGGTTTCCTCATCCCTGGTTTCCCACTTACGCAAAATTTCCTGCGCTTCAATAATCAGCGGCGCCTGCCGTTCAGCCTCTTCCTGCGATTTTCCCTGACCAACCAATTCTGCAATCTCTTCCTGGTAATGTTTGTTGAACAAAACATAGTATTTTCCAATTAAGTGATCTCCTTTGATTCCGGCGGACTCCGGCGTTTCGCCATTGCCCCAGTTGATATAGGCAAGCATTGACTTGCAGATGTGAATTCCACGATCGTTTACGAGATTTACCATGATAACCTGATGACCATTTGCCTTTAATATCTCAGACAATGAAAAACCCAACAGGTTATTCCGAATATGGCCAAGATGCAATGGCTTATTTGTATTTGGAGATGAGTATTCGAGTACAATTGGCGGTTCACCACGTGAAATGGTGAAACAATAACCATCATTCGACATATTCTCCTGAAGAAAATTCAGCCAGTAGCTATCGCAAATTTCAAGGTTTAAAAAGCCTTTAATCACTTGATAGCTTAGGATTTCATTCATATTATTCTGAAGATAACTCCCGATTTCAGCGGCTGTTACTTCAGGTGATTTTCGTGACATTTTTAAAAAAGGAAATACGACAATGGTAAAATCGCCCGCAATCTCTTTTTTGGTTTTCTCCAATCCAATTGAGGAAGGATTTATTTCCTGACCATAAATTTCTTTAATGGCATCAACAGTTTTCTTCAATATTTTTTTTTCTATCATTCTACATCGTATTTGTGTGCAAATTTATACCGAATCCGCAAAGTACGAAACTACAAAGTCATTCCGGAAAATATTTTCGGCTCTTTTTGCCAATTCCCAAAAAATGAGTAGGTTTGCAAACCAATCCTTGTCATTCCTAAATTATTAAAAACCATATTCATTAATAACAAAAAGCGAGGTTAGCATGAAAAAAAATGTAATTATTATTGGCGCTGCCGGAAGAGATTTTCACAATTTCAACACTTATTACCGCGATAATGCGAATTTCAACGTTGTGGCTTTTACAGCCGCGCAGATTCCGGACATAGCTGGACGTAAATATCCCACTGAGCTTGCTGGAGAACTTTATCCCAATGGGATTCCAATTTATTTAGAGTCGGAATTAGTTAGGCTGATAAAGGAACACAAGGTTGAAATCTGCAACTTTGCATACAGCGACGTCCCTTATCAACGGGTTATGAATGTAAGTTCGGTTGTGAATGCTGCCGGAGCCAATTTTATTTTACTTGGCACAAAGGATACCATGATTACAAGTTCAAAGCCTGTAATTGCAGTTGGCGCTACACGCACTGGATGCGGAAAAAGTCAGACGTCGCGGCGGATTATTGAGATTCTGATGGCAAAAGGACTGAAAGTGGTTGCTGTTCGTCACCCGATGCCCTACGGCGATCTGGTTGCGCAGAAAGTTCAGCGTTTTGCCACAGTAGCTGATTTAAAGAAACATGAATGTACCATTGAAGAGATGGAAGAATACGAACCGCATGTTGTTCGCGGCAATGTGATTTATGCCGGCGTTGATTATGAAGCAATCCTGCGTGCAGCCGAACAGGATCCTGATGGATGCGACATTATTCTGTGGGATGGAGGAAACAATGACTTTCCATTCTACAAACCTGACCTGATGGTGACGGTAGCCGACCCGCATCGTCCTGGCGCTGAAATGAGTTATTATCCCGGCGAGGTGAATATCCGCATTGCCGACGTTGTGGTATTGAATAAAATTGATTCGGCTTATCCCGAAAATATCAAAACCGTTCGCGACAACATCCAGAAAATCAATCCAAATGCCAAGGTAGTTGATGGCGCTTCGCCAATCCGCGTTGATGACGAATCAATTATCAGGGGAAAAAGAGTTTTGGTAATTGAAGACGGTCCTACTCTCACCCATGGTGAAATGAAAATTGGCGCAGGCATAGTTGCAGCTCAGAAATATGGCGCTGCCGAACTGGTGGATCCTCGTCCTTATGTGGTTGGTAAACTTGCTGAAACTTTCCGGATTTACCCAAATATCGGTCAGTTGCTTCCTGCAATGGGATATGGCGATCAGCAGGTGAAAGATCTTGAAGCCACCATCAACAAGGTAGATTGTGATTCAGTTGTTATTGCAACGCCTATTGACCTGAATCGGCTGGTGAAAATTAATAAACCAAATACTCGTGTTTACTACGATCTCCAGGAGATTGGGAAACCCGACCTGGATGATATTCTTGCCGATTTTCTGAAAAAACACAAGATTGCCAAAAAGAAATAATTGTTAAAATCCCGGTTTTTCACCGGGATTTTTTTTTTATAAATCCGATTGATTTTTAACTTTTAACACGCCGATAATGAAAAATAAAAGTTTAATCTCTATCAACGACTTCACCCGTGAAGAACATATCCGGATTCTGGATCTCGCCGGCGACTTCGAAAATCAACCGAGACAGCAGATTCTCAATGACTTTGTTGTTGCCACGCTGTTTTTCGAACCATCAACCCGCACAAGGCTAAGTTTCGAAAGCGCTGCCAGCAGGCTAGGAGCCAGTGTTATCGGCTTCAGCGATTCCTCAAGCACGAGCGTACAGAAAGGAGAATCGTTACGCGATACCATCCTCACAGTGAGTAATTATTGTGATATTATTGTGATGAGACACCCTCGCGAAGGAAGCGCCCGGTTTGCAAGCGAAGTAGCCGGCGTTCCGGTGATCAACGCAGGCGATGGCGCAAATCAGCATCCCACACAAACGCTGTTAGACCTTTATTCAATCAGAAAAACCCAGGGTTCGTTGGAAAATCTGAATATAGCTTTTGTCGGGGATTTGAAATATGGACGCACAGTTCATTCACTCGTTCAGGCGCTTTGTAACTACAACACCACATTTCACCTGGTATCTCCACTCGAACTGAAACTGCCGAGTTCAATTAAGATAGACATTAAGGCGCGGAATCTTGCCTACCATCAATACACCGATATTACCGAGGTTATTCCAAATGTTGACATTTTATATATGACCCGTATTCAGAAAGAAAGATTTTCAGATCCGCTCGATTATGAAAAGGTAAGGAATGCCTACATTTTGAAAAACAGCATGTTGGAAAACGGAAAATCGAATCTCCGGATTCTCCACCCTTTGCCGCGCGTTAACGAAATTACCACCGATGTTGACGATAATCCCAAAGCATATTATTTTACACAGGCGCTCAATGGCGTTTTCGTCCGTCAGGCATTGCTTGCCTCTATTCTTGGCGTTGTTGAATAACCTTAAAAAATTGTACCCATGGAAAAAGAAGATCTCAGGAAAGAATTGAAAGTATCGGCAATTGAAAACGGCACCGTTATTGACCATATACCAACGAACAATGTTTTTCAGGTAATCAAAATTTTAAATCTTACCGAATACAATAACCAGTTGTTGATCGGCACCAACCTTGAAAGCCGGAAAATGGGGAAAAAGGGAATTATTAAAGTTACCAATAAATTCTTTGAAAGCGATGAGATCAATAAAATTGCGCTTGTCGCCCCTTCAGCAACTTTAATCATCATAAAAAACTTTGATGTGGTGGAAAAGAAAAAGGTGGAAGTGCCCGATACTGCAGAAAAAATTGTAAGGTGTTTTAATCCCAACTGCATAACGAACAACGAAAATATTTCGACAAAATTCACCGTAATTGACAAGGTGGAACTCAAACTACGCTGTCACTACTGTGAAAAAATTACTGCGCGGAAAAACATTTCATTCAGGGAATGATTCATCATATTCATAAACTAATTGCCGAAGGCGAGCATCAGCAATTAGATTTCAAATTTGAAATTGCCGACGCTCATAAAATTGCCCGTTCGCTGGTAGCGTTTGCAAATACCGATGGCGGGCGGTTGCTTGTTGGAGTGAAGGATAACGGCGCAATTGCCGGGGTGCGTTCAGAGGAAGAGTTTTATATGATTGAAGCGGCGGCAAAGATTTACTGTATGCCACCGGTTGATTTCAGCGTGAAGGAATGGACAATCAGTAAAAAGACCATCCTTGAGGCGATCATTCCAAAAAGCTCAAAACGACCGCATTTTGCGCAGGAAATGGAGGGTAATTGGGTTGCCTATCACAGGGTTAAAGATCAGAACTTCCCCGTTAACAGAATTCTGGCGCAGGTTTGGAAACTGGAACAAACGCCAAGGGGAGTTTATCTCAAATTTACTGATTCAGAGAAATTCCTTCTTCAGTACCTGGAATCAAACAGTTCAATCACGGTTTCAAAATTTATGAGAGGCGCCGGAATAGCGCGCAATAAAGCCGAAAGGATTCTCGTTAAATTTCTGCTATTGAAGATGCTGCAAATGCACTTTACCGAAAATCAGACCTATTTTACTGTAAATACTGATGAAAAAAGGATAAAATAGCGAGGCGGCGCGTTCGTGAAACAGGGGAATAGAATCTTTGAGAAACTTTGTAACTTTGTGAAGAATATGAAAAGAGCCATTATAATAATCCTTTGGGGAGTTTACGGTTCGCTGTACAGTCAGGGTATCAGATTAGATTCAACAATGAATCAAACCCGCGGATTTCAACCTGGAAAAATCAATTACAGCCTTAGTCTTGGTTCGGAGTTCTCATCCTTTTCAGGCTCCGGTTCTGGTTTTTCAAGCTGGATTACGCCAAGTGTTTCTTACAATGTAAACAAGCGATTAAAACTTGGAGGCGGAATCAGCGTCATCAATTCGAATTATTTCAATGTTCGCCCCTGGTTTGCCAGCGAATCCACTGATTCACGGAGTGGAAATTTTACAAATGCCGCAATTTTTGTTAATGGCGAGTACCTTGTGAATGACCGGCTGTCGGTTTTTGGTTCTGCTTTCAAAGTTTTTCCTGTCACCAAGGAACCTTTACCATATAACCCTTTCAACCCGATCTCCGCCAAAGGCGCTCAGGGAGTTGATCTCAACGTTGGATACAGGATTGGCAGAAATTTCTATATTCAGGCAGGTTTTCGTTATTCCGACGGACTTTCGCCATATCAATCAGATCCATTCAGCCGCGATCCCTTCAAACATGGTTTCTCCTTTCCCGGAACCGGACTGCCCTATCCCTGAATAAATATTAACTACCTGATTGGCTAAAAGAGAGCAGAATACGAAGGCTGATGCCGAAGGAGGGTTTATATTCAGGATAACCCTGAAGGTTTACAGGATAATACTGCATGAAAAAACCAGGCTCCAGTCCAAACATATCCGTTAATGGAATTCCCGCGCCGACGCCAATAAACCCGCCAAAACCGAAAGCATTTTGGTTTTGATAATATGTTTGTCCTGTGGTATAATCGCGATTGTCAATGATGCTGTACTCTGTGCCTTCAACAACGAAAACCGATTTGAGAACCTGAGTATAACACATCGTACCGGCTGCCTGCACGAAAAAGTAAATCTTCGACCTCAGGGGAAATGATCTTTGGTAACCAAGATCAATCATCACCCTGCCCTCTCTGCCAATGATAGGCTGATAGCGCAAATCCTGTAATCCGGTTTTTGGAGGTATAATATCGAGGACAACAATATCACCTGCATTAAGTCGCGTATAGTTCGCCTGTAAGAAGATGCCGTTTTTCCTGTCGAAATTGAATCTCAGGAATAAACCGCCTGTAAATGCCACCGAATAATGCATATTCAGAGGATAACCATCAATGAGAACTTCATCAGATGCGCCCATGCCGAGAGCTCTTTTTATTTCATCATACCTGTTTTTATTCCATGATTCGTTCGACATAACGGAAGTCAGTTTATTCACATTATATTCGCTGCCGTTGTAAAAATTAGCCGAATATTTATTAGCGAAATACACCCCGAAATTAAGCCCGAACTCCCAGCGGCGAACTGAGTCTTTCTCTTCCGGCTCCTCCTGCTCCTGGAAATTATGTCTCTTATCCGTTTTCTTCCCGCTTTTTTTCGAACCTGAAGACTGGTTCTGTGCGAATAAATTGAAGTGCATTAAAAGAGATAATGCAATAATCAGAATACAAATTTTGCGCATAATTTTTAATTACCCGGCAAAGATAGATACTTTTAAGATTATAATTCCCGATACCGCCAGCATTGGACCAGGTGGTCGTTGACCATCCCGGCTGCCTGCATAAAGGCGTAGCAAATAGCGCTGCCAACAAATTTGAAACCACGCAACCGCAGGTCTTTGCTCATCGCATCTGACTCAGATGATGAAACAGGCATATCTTTCATGGATTTTAAATGACTGGCGATGGTTTTTCCTCCGTTAAACTGCCAGATATATTTATCGAATGTTCCGAAAGCCTTCTGAACTTCAAGAAAACAGCGAGCATTCTGAATGGTTCCGTTGATCTTGGCTTTGTTGCGAATAATTCCGGCATCGGACATAAGCCTCTGAAAATCATTTTCGTCATATTTCGCAATTTTAAAGGGGTCGAATCCATGGAAAGCTTTTCTGAAATTTTCGCGTTTATGCAATACCGTTTTCCAACTCAGCCCCGCCTGAAAAGCATCGAGAACAAGAAACTCAAATATTTTCAGATCGTCATGAAGTGGAACTCCCCACTCTTCATCATGGTATTTGATCATCAACGCATCTTTGGTTGGCCATTCGCAGGTTGTTATTTCAGTCATTTGATTTCGGATTTGGAAATTTGGAATTTCGTCTGTTGATAAACTAACGTATTTACCTGAATTTTTCTACTTTTGTACAATGGCAAAGCAAAAAATAAAAAAAGCCCTTTTCAGGGCTTTCCGGGTGGAAGATGGGGCTCGAACCCACGACCTTCAGATCCACAATCTGACGCTCTA
>JBAXRP010000018.1:0-32087 GCA_037131145.1 Bacteroidota bacterium | reverse complement strand
ATGAGTTTAAGAGCAAAAACAACTGAATTAAAAAGGCGGATGCAGGAAGCCTTTAAAGGAGGCGGTGAGCAGGCGCTTGAAAAGCAGAAAGCATCAGGAAAAATGACTGCCCGCGAACGGATTCTTGCTTTGCTTGACCCAAGCTCATTTCATGAGTACGACCTGTTTGTTAAACATGCAGGGCAGGATTTCGACATGGATAAGAAATACCTTCCGGGCGATGGCGTTATTACCGGAACAGGTTCGATAAATGGTTGGCCTATCTGTATTTTTGCACAGGATTTTACTGTTGCCGGAGGTTCTCTCGGGCTTATGCATGCCCGTAAAATAACCAAGATCATGGATCATGCCATGAAGATGAAAGTTCCCCTTATCGGTATAAACGATTCTGGCGGAGCGCGTATTCAGGAGGGAGTGAACTCTTTGGCGGGCTATGGGGAAATATTTTACCGCAACACTCAGGCTTCAGGGGTTATTCCGCAAATTTCAGTTATCCTTGGCCCTTGTGCCGGCGGCGCTGTTTACAGTCCCGCGCTTACCGATTTTGTGTTTGTAGTTGACAAGATTTCTAAAATGTTTATCACCGGTCCTGAAGTGATAAAAACCGTTCTCGGCGAAGAAATTTCAATGGAAGACCTTGGCGGAGCCAGAGTTCATGCCGAGATAACCGGAAATGCCCATTTTTTTGCAGAAAGCGAAATGGAATGTTTTGAACAGATTAAGCAACTCGTTAGTTTCATTCCCTGGAACAATGAAAAAAAAGCAGAAATATTTCCCAAAAAGGCGCCAAAAACCAGGCAGTTTAAGCTCGACCATGTCTTCCCTACAAATCCGAGGCAGCCTTACGACGTCAGGGATGTAATCAGGGCTATCGGCGACGACAGCGATTTTCTGGAAGTTCAGCAACTTTGGGCTGCAAATATTGTAATTGGTTTTGGACGAATGGATGGACAAACTGTTGGTTTTGTCGCCAATCAGCCCATGGTTCTTGCCGGAGTGCTCGATTGTGATTCAAGCGACAAGGCAGCTCGTTTTATAAGGTATTGCGACGCATTTAATGTTCCGCTGATAACGCTTGTCGATCTTCCCGGTTATCTGCCCGGCGTTGATCAGGAACATGCCGGCGTTATCAGGCATGGCGCAAAGGTGTTGTATGCTTACAGTGAAGCCAGCGTGCCGAAAATTACGGTGATATTGCGTAAAGCCTACGGCGGCGGATACATTGCAATGTGCTCAAACCATCTTCACGCCGATTTTGTTTTCGCATGGCCAACCGCCGAAATTGCAGTCATGGGTCCCGAAGGCGCTGCCAATATTATCTTCAGGGCAGAGATAAAAGCCAGCGACAACCCCGAAGAAACACGAAAACGATTGATTGAGGAGTATCGCCAGAAATTTGCCAACCCTTATGTTGCAGCAGCCTACGGGTATGTTGATGCAGTTATTGAACCCAATGAAACAAGGAATTATCTGGCGCACGCCCTTACTCTTTCTCAGGGAAAAAGGGAAATAACTCCAAGTAAAAAGCACGGAGTACCGCCATTTTAACCATCAAAATCCTTTCTATCCGGTTTGAAAATTTACAATGAATTATGGATGATAATTTAGAGTTTGTCGACTTCAAGTACGAGGAAATTTCTTACAAAACTACCTTAACAAGAAAATTCGCCGCCCGTAAACCATACATTCCTCCTGATCCAAAGAAGATAATTGCCTTTATTCCGGGCACAATTCTCAAAGTCAATGTTAAAGATGGCGCCAAGGTTAAAAAGGGAGATACTTTGCTTATTCTCCAGGCTATGAAGATGGATAATCATCTCCTTTCGAGCCAGAACGGGGTTGTGAAAAAGGTGTTCGTGAAATCCGGCGAAGTGGTTCCCAAAAACCATCTGCTGATTCAACTGAAATAGATTTTCATCTTATCTCCAGAAGCGCAGTTCCAATTGTTTCCAAAACTTCCTCCCGTCCTGAGCCTTTTGTTGCGGATGTTTGAATAATCATGGGTAGTTCCGACCATTCTTTTGATAACTCCGATGCATAAGCGGCGAGATTTTCTGCAAGTATTTTTTTTGAGGGTTTATCAGTTTTGGTGAAGACGATTACAAATGCTATTTCATTATCGCCCAGCCATTTTATAAATTCAAGGTCAATTTTCTGCGGTGAAAGGCGCGAATCTATCAATAAAAAGGTCAGAGCAAGATTTTCTCTCTTCTGCAAATAGCCTTTAATTATTCCCTCAAACTTTTCCCTTTCGGTTTTGGGGAGTTTAGCAAAACCAAAGCCTGGCAGGTCAACGAGAAACCAATTTCCATCGCCGCCGTTTTTAAGCCCTGAATGTACCTGAAAATGGTTGATACATCTTGTTTTTCCAGGGGTTCCTGAAACTTTGGCAATGCCTTTGCGGGCCGCCAGCATATTTATCAACGACGACTTTCCCACGTTTGACCTGCCGATAAAGGCAAATTCGGGGATATCGCCTTCGGGACAAAATTTCAACGACGGGCTGCTCGAAAGAAATTCAATGCTATCTATTTTCAATGGTGAGGTTGGTTGATTTATAATCTGTTCCGAGGCGGTAAACCTTTTGCTTAACCCACTCAGCCCACTGTTTTTCAGTTTTGGAACTATCGAACTGAGAAAATGGAATCGGTTCTCCAACAACAATGTTAATTGTTTTATTTAATTGTTTAATCATTTCATCCACAAGATATAGCATCTCAATATTTGCAGTAATACCAAGCCTTTTCCGCCATACGGAAAGGTTGTAAAACCATTCTGAATTTCGCCCTTCAACAAAAACCGGAATAATGTCGCGCTGATATTTTTTCGCCTTCTTAACAAAAGTGTTTTTCCATTCAAGGTCAACGATATCCTTTTTGCCGTTAACACGCTGTTTACGGGAAACAAGTCCTGCCGGGAAGTAAAGAATGAGCTTATCCGAGGCAAATGTTTCGTCAATGAGTTTTGCGTTCTCCTTGTTTCTGCCGTGTTTATTTATTGGGATAAACAGCGGGCGCAGTCCCGGAACGTTCATAAGCAGATCGTTTACCGGAAAAACAATATCTGGTCTTATCCTGCCCAAAGCGTGCATTAATGCCATACCGTCAATTCCGCCCAGCGGATGATTTGCGGCAACGATAAACCTGCCTAGCGCCGGAATTTCCTGGTTTTTATTATTACCGACAATGGTAACGTGGACCCCGAATTCTTTAAGAATGGCTTCAACAAAAGGAAGCCCGACCTTATCGCGGTTCCGGTAAATGTAGCCATTTATGGCGTCCTGGTGGGTAATGCGCTTCAGGTATGAAATTATGAACCGCGGGATAAAGCGAAGCGCGTGCGGATTTTTTGAAGCAAAAACCGCTTCAATATCAATAAGACGTTCCGGGGCGGAAACTGTTTCATTCTCAACCATGATGCAAAATTAGAAAAATGCAGTGAACATTCTATGTTTGAACAATAATTGTAATTATCATTAGTTTCATTTTATCTTTGTAAAATAAACCAAGATCAGCCGAATGGAACCTATAATCGCTCCCGTTGATAAAGATCTTCTTGAAGCTGAACTGGCTGATAGTACTTTTCTGAGAAATACCAATAACGGTAGAAATAAAATCTTTGTATTCACAGCACATGAGTCGCCGAATCTCATGAGAGAAATAGGCCGTTTACGGGAAATCACCTTCCGGGACGCAGGAGGAGGAACTGGTAAAAGTGTTGATATTGATGAGTTTGATACTATGGAGGTTCCTTTTCAGCAACTTATTGTCTGGGATCCTGTGGAAGGTGAAATTACCGGTGGGTATCGTTTTATTCATGGGCGCGATATTTTTTGTAACAGTAAGGGATGTATTCATAGCGCTACGGCTGAATTGTTTGAGTTTTCCAACAAATTTGTCCGCGATTACATGCCCCTGAGTATTGAATTGGGAAGGTCGTTTGTTCAACCCAATTACCAACCTCATGTAAACTTCCGGAAAGGAATGTATTCTCTCGACAACCTTTGGGATGGCTTGGGAGCGATGATTATTGAAAACCCCGACGTCAGATATTTTTTTGGAAAGATGACGATGTATCCCGATTATAACCGGTTTGCCCGCGACATCGTTCTGTTTTTTTTAAGAAAATACTTCCCGGATACTGAAACGCTGATGCTGCCAAGGGAACCGGTTTTGTGTGAAACGCCTGATTCAGTCATTGCTGAAATGTTCACTGCGCGAACTTTTGAAGAAAACTACAAAACCCTGATTCAGATGATCCGGCGAAACGGCGAAAATGTTCCGCCGCTTGTGAATGCCTATATGAATCTTTCTCCAACCATGCGTACTTTTGGAACTGCCATCAACCATGAATTTGGCGACGTTGAAGAAACCGGCATTCTGATTCATATTGCCGATATATACCCGCGGAAAAAAGAGCGCCACCTGAAAACCTATATCCAGAAACTCTCCTCATTGAAAGGATTGCGGTGGCGCATTCGTAAATAATAAGGTAAAGGAAAGGCTTCCCGAAAAAATACCTGGTTTATGGAGCTACAGGCGCAGCGGCGGCATTTGCCTTACGCATCAACTTACTCTTCAGGTTGGAAGCTTTGTTTTTATGAATTACATTTTTCTTGGCTAATTTGTCAATCTGAGAAATAACTTTTGGAAGTTCCTTTGCAAGATTTTCCGGTTCGGCGATTTCACGCACTTTCTTAATTGTGTTGCGAACAGTCTTTCCCTGATAACGGTTCAGGGTGCGTTTTGTTTTTGTGCTGCGGATGCGTTTTTCTGAACTGATATGATTAGCCATGAGGATAAAATATTTTCAAATTGGGGTGCAAAGATACAATCTTTACCTGAATATGCAAAAGAATTTGAAAGATGAAAGCGATCATTTAAAGTTAACAATTGTAATTCCTGAGCCGCCCTGTTCAAGAGGCGCGTCACGGACTGATTTTACCTCTTTCAGCGACCGGAGATAGTCGCGGGTTATTTGCCTTAAAATACCATTTCCCTTGCCATGAAGAATGTGGACTTCAGAAATAGAAAACATCACGGCGTCATCTGTGTAACGTTGAAGAAGAGCGAGAGCTTCTTCCGCGCGCTGTCCTCTGATATCAAGCGTTAATTTATAGTTGTTGAGTTTTGTGTTTAATTCATTAACGTATTGGTTAAAGCGGTTTGGCGCCGACGCCGAGCCGACCGCCACTGATTGGGGCGCGAGTGGTTGAACGGCAGGAGCGGCGGCAATCTCTTTCTGAAGTTTTTCTTTTACCGTTGAAAGTTCCGCCCGTATCTCTTTTGTGCGATTTTTTTCTGCCTGGGATTCGCGAATTTCCCGGATGGTTTTTTCGATTGTTTTATTAGCATTATCAAGTATCTCCCGCGCTTCAACCCGCGCTTTTTCAATGATTTCTCTCTTTTTCGCCTCCAGGTCGCCGTTTAATTTCTGATACTTTGAAATTAACTCCGCAAGAAAATCATCCGCCACTTCGATCTCGTTTTTTTGTTTGTTTATCTCTTGTTTCTCAACTTCGAGAGTCTGTAATTCGCGGTCGAAATCGAGCTGGCTTTTACCGGTTTTTGTTTTTGCATTTTTCAACACCAATTCCGGAAAGCCGATTTCCTGAGCAATTTCAAGTGCAAACGAACTTCCGGGATATCCGGTTTTTAGTTGATAAAGCGGTTTCAACTTCTTCAGATCGAACAGCATGGCGCCATTTACGATACCTTGTTCACGCCCGGCAAGCAGTTTGAGATTGGAGTAATGCGTGGTGACAACTCCCATGGCTTTT
Source organism: Bacteroidota bacterium (assembly GCA_037131145.1). Classification (GTDB taxonomy): domain Bacteria; phylum Bacteroidota; class Bacteroidia; order Bacteroidales; family FEN-979; genus CAIVAT01. Next base: position 26,308 of record JBAXRP010000018.1, on the reverse strand, counting down.
CTCTGATTCATCGCTTCGAGAGAGGCTTCGGCAATTGCACCACCAAGCGATGGATCAGTGCCTGTCCCAAATTCGTCAATCAGAAAAAGTGTGCGATCATCAATGTTTTCGAGAAAAAATTTCAGGTTGAGTAACTTGGAAGAATATGTGCTCAAATCATTGTCTATTGATTGCTCATCGCCGATATCAATAAAAATTTTAGTGAAAATGCAAAATTCCGAATCCTCGCGAACCGGCGGAAGCAAACCACACTGGAACATGTACTGAACCAATCCTGTTGTTTTGAGACAAACTGATTTTCCGCCTGCATTCGGTCCCGAAATAATAAGTATCCGCTGATTCTGGTTAAGCGCGATATCAAGAGGAATTACGCTTTTTTTCTGTTTCTGATGCGACAGGAAAAGCAGTGGATGTATTGCATTATGCCAGATAAATCCATATTGTTCGGGCAATGTATCCTGTTGAGGATGATGGATTGGATTTTCTGCATTAATTTCTATGGCAAACATCGCCTTGGCTCTGATAAAATCAATTTGCCCAAGCAGATAGTAGCCATGAACCAAACGCTCAATATCGGGTCTTATTTCAGCGGCAAAAGCCATCAGGATGCGAACAATTTCGCGACGTTCGGCATATTCAAGTTCCCTGATTTCGTTATTCGTTTCAAAAATCTCTGTCGGCTCAAGGTAAACGGTATGACCGGTGGCTGATTCATCGTGGATAAAACCCGACACCCGGCGTTTATGGGTATTTATCATTGGAATTACTAACCGTCCGTATCTTATTGTTACTTCGGCGTCGTCGGGCGTCCAGCCATTTTGTTTTGCCTTTTTAAAATGCTGAATAATTTGTCGCTCCACCGAACCAATCAGCGATGCTTTTTCTTTTCTGATTCTGTGAAGCTCGGCAGAGGCTGAATCTCTGACTTCAGATTTTTCATCAATAATTGATTCAATTTGTTTCGCTATTGAAAAGAAAAAGGATGAATTTTCGACAGATGTTTTTGCCGAAAGCATCGGAAATTTCTCCTTCCGGGAATTAAAAAAAGAGATGAGGCTGGCAATGGTTGTTACAGAGAGTTTTAATTCCGAAAGCTGATCGGTTTCCATAAATGTTCCCGGCAGCCTGATGCGCAGTAATTCCGCAATCATATCATAATAATCCTGCGACGGAAAATTTTCCTCAAACTGAATTATTTGCTTAAGCTCATTGGTTTCGGTGAGCCATTGGTGGATTTCCCCGGCATCTGTCGAGAATCCTAGTTTTTCAACCAATGCCCTGCCAAGCGAGGATAAACAACGATTACGGAGATGTTGACGAATGGCGTCAAAACCGAGTTTTTGTTCAAAATTAGCTGGAAAATACATCTTCAGCAAGGGTATATACTGACATACTTAAATTTTTTGGCGAAACAGTTTCCGCAGATGCTGGAATTAAAATTCATCCGGATCAATTGGTTGCTTCTTGCGATTGCCTTTTGATGGCGTTGCATTGTTGTCGGTTTCGCAATCAAAGTCAACCGAAAGCGGTTTCAGCGGCACGTCAAAATCACGTTTTGTATATTTCAAGGATGGATCGGCGTAGATCTTCTGCATGTAAATACCCCAGATCGGCAAAGCCATATTGGCGCCCTGACCGAGCGCGATAGTCCTGAAATGAGCGGCGCGGTCTTCACAACCTACCCAAACGCCCGAAACAAGGTCGGGAGTGATTCCCATAAACCAACCATCGCTTTGGTTCTGGGTAGTTCCGGTTTTCCCGGCAATTGGATTATCAAGCCCATATTTATATCGTAACCTTACGCTTGTGCCGGCGTCAACCACGCCCTTCATCAACTGAATCATCAGGTATGCTGTTTCTTCACTTATTGCTTCCTGCGATTTCGCTGTAAACGCCTGTAAAATGTTACCGTTTTTATCTTCAATGCGCGTTATAAAAGATGGTTCAATATAAACCCCTTTATTTGCATAAATGCTCATGGCGCCTACCATTTCGTAAAGGCTTAAGTCGCATGAACCAAGAGCGATTGAATATACAACCGGTATATCGCTGGTGACTCCCATTTTATGAGCCAGAGCAACCACTGCTTTTGGGGCATATTTTCTGATCAACTGACCCGACACCCAGTTGTTTGAATTGGCAAGCGCCCATTTCAATGTTACCTGCTCGCCGCGGCGTTCTTCGCTGGCGTTTTCAGGCGCCCATACTTCGCCGTCGCCCAGATCAATAATTGGCTGGACATTCGGATAAAGCGAACATGGCGATTCGCCTTCCTGCATGGCGAGAGTGTAAAGGAAAGGTTTAAATGTACTTCCTACCTGCCTTTTGCTGAATTTCACATGGTCATATTGAAAAAAACGGTAATCAATTCCGCCTACATAAGCTTTCACCTGACCTGTATGCGGGTCCATTGACATCATGCCAGATTGCAGGAAATACTTGTAATATCTGATAGAATCCATTGGCGTCATCACCGTGTCTATTTCGCCGCGCCAGGAAAAGACCTTCATTTTGACAGGAATTCTGAATTCCTCGAGAATCCGAGAATCGAATTTTCCTTCGGTTTTTGCGCGATAATAACGATCTGATCTTCGCATGGCGGAGATCATCAGGTTTTCGATCTCTTTCTTTGCTGAAGTTTCCTCAAAGGCAAAAGGCGCGTTTGGAATACCTTTCCAATGTTTGAAAAATGAGGGTTGAAGTTCTTTTCCGAGGTATTCGGTAACAGCCTGTTCGGCGTATTCCTGCATTTTATAATTGATGGTGGTATAAACTTTAAGTCCGTCGCGATAGAGGTTATACGGAGTTCCGTCTTCTTTGGGATGTTGGGAGCACCATTCGGAGAGAACGGTGCGGATATATTCGCGAAAGTAAGTTGCAATTCCTGTTGTATGATCCTGCAACCGGAATTTTTTCATATCAATGGGGATGGTTTTCAGTGAATCGAATTCGCTTTCGGTGATGTACTCGTACTTCATCATCTGATGCATCACTGTATTCCTGCGTTCCTTAGCGCGCAAAGGATTTCTCACTGGGCTGAACCATGTAGGAGCCTTCAGGGTTCCAATCAGCGTGGCAGCCTCTTCCACATTCAGTTGCCCAGGCTCCTTGTTATAAAAAGTTTTTGCGGCTGATTTGATGCCATACGACTGGCTGCCAAAGTCAACGGTATTCAGATACATTGCCAGAATTTCATCCTTGGAATAGTTGCGTTCAAGTTTGATGGCTGTAATCCATTCCTTGAATTTAATCAGCGCGGTTTCAACCAGCGACCGGTCTTGTTTTCTGGGAAAAAGGTTTTTGGCAAGCTGCTGGGTAATAGTGGAACCGCCGCCCTTCGACATTCCGGTTGCCATACCCCAGACAACGCGGAATATGGCAATGGCGTCAATACCTGAATGTTTTTCAAAGCGGGCGTCTTCCGTGGCAATAAGAGCGTTAATTACATTCGGTGAAAGTTCCTGAAATGGGGTATTGGAGCGGTTTTCGATGTAATATTTACCAAGAAGTTTACCGTCGCATGAAATAATTTCGGTAGCGAGGTTGCTTTTGGGATTTTCAAGTTCCTCGAAACTCGGCATTTTCCCAAAAACACCGTAGGTGACGGCAACAAAGAACAGCGCAATCAGAATTATAATGGCAGTAAATGATATCCAGAAGCCCTTCAGGTATTTTCTGGTCTGCGAATTTGCCGATTTGGAACTGTGCATCTTTAATCTGAATGATTTGAAAAAATGGTTTATTGCTTTTCAATTCGCATACCGATATCCCTGATACCCTTCAGTTCGTTTACACGCATAGCCTGTTCAAGTTCAAAACGGTATTTTCCTTTTTGTGTGAACTGAAGGCTTTTTTTTAATAGAAACCGGCTGAACTTCACGCTTCCCATTCCTGAGCCGAGCCACCTTCCGTCGTAATCGGCAAGAGTTAGTTCAAGAGTATCCCGTGATTTTTTTCCATCGGGCATTGAGGTTGTTAAAAAAAGAAACAGATTGCTGTACTGATAATCCGGCGAATTACGAACATTCAGATAAATATTATAACGACGGTTCAATTCAGATATTTCAACATCGAAAACAGCGGGTTTCTTCGCGTTCCAGCTACCTTGTTCAATAAGGATATTTTCTTCAAATAACCGGTTCCGGTCACACGAAAAAAGCGCTCCGGAGATCAGGATCAGGAATGATAGAAATATTTTTTGAAAGGATAGCTTCATGAAATGACAGGCAGGAACCATGAAGGATTACATATTGTCGAAGCGGGTGAGATCATCCTGGCCTGCGCCGTTTTCAAAGACTGACTTTTTTTCAACAGTTTTCGTAAAATCTTCGAGTTTTTCGGGAATAATTCCCTTTTTGTTTTGTTCAATAAGGTCAATAACAATATCAACCGGAATTGACATTTGGTTTGAAAGGTCGGTGAGATAGGAATACCACATCATTTTCTGGAGGATGTCGGTTTTCATGTGAACAGCATCGCCGCGTTTTGTTTTAATCTTTATTTCGGTTGAAGGAAATCCCTTCTGGGCGTCGAGATAAGTATCGTATTCATAATTAAGGCAGCATTTGAGTTTACCGCATTGTCCGGCAAGTTTTTGTGGATTGAGCGATAACTGCTGAACGCGGGCTGCGGTAGTTGTCACCGATTTAAAATCGCTCATCCAGGTAGTACAGCAAAGTTCTCTGCCGCATGATCCAATTCCACCCAAACGGCTTGCTTCCTGCCTCGCTCCAATCTGACGCATTTCGATTCTTAACTTAAATTCTTCTGCCATCAGTTTTATTAGTTCCCTGAAATCCACGCGATCGTCGGCAGTATAGTAAAAAATTGCTTTCGTATAATCGCCCTGAATCTCAACGTCGTTGATTTTCATTGATAAACCTGATTTTTCAGCATAAGTTCTTGACCTGAACATCACCGAGTTTTCTGCTTCAACAGCGGAAATCCATTTTTCGATGTCAGTAAGTCGGGCTTTCCGGTATATTTTTTTATACTCGTCGGTAACAAATCTTGCAGTTTTCTTCCTTAGATGAAATCGAACCATTTCACCAACCATGCTTACTATCCCAATATCATGACCGGGCGACGCTTCAACGGCGACTGTATCGCCCACTGATAATTCCAATTCGTGAGGCGCTCTATAATAATCTTTACGGCTGTTTTTGAAGCGAACTTCAACCAGATCGAAAGTAACATCGCCAGGAACGGTAGGAATCTGATTAAGCCAGTCGAATGAATCGTACTTACTGCATCTGTGCTGAAAAACCGTTTCATTTTTATGATACAGGTTGGGTAGTTGGCAACATCCGCGGCTTAAAAATGGGTTATATGGTAATTTTGCCGGTTTAAATTCAAAGATGTCGCTATCATCGGCGGGGTTATCCTGCAAATGTGTGTTATCCGGTGAAACCGGCATGCCTTCTGACTTATCCATAAGAAACAATAGTGGTTACAAAGGTACAAAATTCGGTTTAAAAAGCCGGACAAATTTCAGCGACAGGTCGAGGAATAGGGTTGAAGGATGCGCATTTCGTTCGATATGGAAAATTGCGTCGTTAAGCAGCGTATTGAATTTAATGAGGTTATCGGTTTGAATAAAAGGCGCAAAGTCACAGATGAACTTGTTTTCGTCGGCATTCACGTATGCAGGCAAAGGTCGTCCGTAATTTACGGCGGCACAGTAGCCGATGGTTTTCAGAGCATAAGTGAGGAAACTTTTCTCTTTTTCCCTTCCGGTTTTGGAAATCTCAGAAGTAAAGGTTATTAAATCGGAAATTCTTGCGGCATAACAGAATCTCATCCAATCGCGGAAGACCTGGAAATGGTTTTCATCATCTTCGCTTTTACCATGCCAGATGAATTCAGTTTCCGGAATTTTGACCATTAGTGTTCGGGAAATAATGGTGTTGATGATCTGGTCGGGTTCGTCGGAAATGAGGATAAACAGGGTTTTATCGGGTGGTTCCTCAAGAATTTTAAGTAGTTTCGGAGCTGCGGCATAGTATAATTTTTCAACCATCCAGATAATCATCACTTTGTATTCCGATTCATAGCTTTTATAGCTCAGGGTGGCGATGATTTCATTGCAATCATCGGCATTGATAATGCCTTGTTTGTTCTCAATACCGATTGCTGCATACCACTCCTGCAATCCGGCATGATAATTATTGCCGATTAGAAACGTGCGCCAATCCCCGATAAATAATTTGCTTTGCGGTTTTTTGGAAACACGTTTGGTGGTAGCCACCGGATAGATAAAATGGAGGTCGGGATGGGCGAGTTTCTGGTATTTAACACATGATGGGCAGGTTCCGCAGGAATCAGCCAAATCTGCACTTTCCATAGATTGGAGCCCGTTTATCCTGCGGTTGGTACAGTTGATAAACTGGGCATAAGCAATGGCAAGAGCAAGTTTGCTGCTGTTTTCGGCGCCAAAGAACAACTGTGCATGACTGACCCGCTGATCCAGAACCGTTTGAATCAGTTTGTTTTTTATTTGTGTATTTCCTTGTATATCGCTGAATTTCATATTACGGCAGGTTCATGATTTTACTGCAAATTTACCTGATTTCAGGGATTAAAAGATGGCTTTTTAACAAAGTCCTGTTCCTCTTCAATGGGCTGAACTCATCGTTAGCCTCTTAATCCCCTTTGATGGCTGTGTTGAAAACTTCCAACCTGACCTTAATGGATAGGTATGATCAATTTGTCGGCAATCAGTGAAAGCATAACGATCATCATAAACAGGTTGGCGGCAATAAAAATCAATCGGTACCTGATTGCAGCGGCTATGAATAACTGGTATGCGAGAAGTAGCAATAATGTGATGTTTAACCCGATTAACGCATACCCCAAAACCGGGAGATGCAGTATTTTAAAATATATCAACATGTATGAAGCCGCCGAAGATGCAATCATCCAGCCCATCACTACCATTTTGACCTGAACCTCATTGAAAAAATCGGTCAGAACCGGGAATCCGGCTGCGCGGTATTCATGTCCATATTTCAGTGTAAGCAGCCAGAAATGCGGCATTTGCCAGATGAACAGAAAAAAAGCAAGGAAAAGAACTTCCGGGGCAAGGAGCGATCCACCTGCCGCCGTCCACCCCATAAAAATGGGAATGACGCCGGTTAGCGCGCCGGGAACAACTGCAAAGGCTGTTATTCGTTTTAAAGGAGTGTAAACGCCGTTGTACCAAATAAGGTTGAACACTCCGAGAATAAGACATAACCCGGTTGATTCATACATGAGTATCACCAATCCTCCGGCGATTCCGATCAGCGCAATCCGAAGTCCTTCGGCAGGACTAATCCGTCGTGATGGAATCGGACGTCGCCGGGTGCGATCCATCAATTCGTCGTATGGCCATTCCTGGTATTGATTAAAAGCGGAAGCGCCGGCGGCGAGTAAGAATATACCGGCAACCGACCAGAGCGTGCCTGCCTGAAAATCGCCTTTTACCATGAACATGGCTGTAAATGCTGTAAATGTTACAGCGATGGTCACCGGTAAACGGATCAGGGTAAGAATGTCCTTAAAACCGGCGTTATACAAATTGAAAAGATTATTGAAGAAAATTGAAAAATTGATTATTTGATGGTTTTCAGATATTCGATCACTTTTGACATCTCCTCGTCGGAAACTATACCTTTATAGGTTTTCATTATTCCTTTCTGAAATCCTACCACAACATCCTTATCCGGATCAAATACTGAAATTTTAAGATATTCATCGTCAACCGTTACAGTACGCTCATTTCCGTTGGAGATCACTTTTTCGGTTTTTCCATACAGTCCTTTGAACGACGCGCTCACCAGTTTTGAACCATCGATTGAATGGCAACCGGTGCAGGCGTTTTTTCTGAGAATGGAAAGTCCTTCAGGTTCATTTGTTTTATCAGGTAAAGCCTTGAGCCATGCGGCATATTCAGCGTCGGAAACAACCCTTGCTTTCGTTTCCATATACGAGTGCCGTACTCCGCAAAACACCGTACAAAGCACATCATATTCGCCTAATTGACTTGACATGAACCACATATAGTTCTTTTTACCCGGAACCACATCTTCCTTTACTCTGAACGCCGGGATGTACAAGGAATGGATAACATCCTCAGAATAGAGGTTCAGTTTGATGGGTTTGTTAACAAGAACAACCAGTACCGGCGATTGTTTTCCGCCTTCATATTCAAAATTCCACACCCACATTTTTCCGATTACCTTAATAGGAATCGCATCCTTGGGAACATTCCGCATCGGATTGAACGCAACGTACCCATAGTAAAACATAAGAAGCGCCAGGATAAGCGGTATCACAATCCACGTAAATTCCAGCATATTGCTTTCCTTGATCTGTACGGCAACAGGATGCCTCTTACGGTTGTACCGGTAAATAAACCAGAGCATCACGATTGTTATTCCGACAAGAAAAAACAAACTGATACCGAAAATGACCTTAAAAGCCAAATCTACACCTTCAACATAGTTTGAAGCGCTCATATAGTTGAATTATGAATTACGAAATACGAAGGACGTTAAACCTTGAACCTTGAACCTTGAACCTTGAACCTTGAACTTTGAACTTTGAACTTGAAACATAAAGTTATCTCAACAAATAATCTGACAATGTAAATAAAATTACAAGAACATAAATCATAAGTACCATTGCCACGAAAACCCTGAACAAAGATGATTCGAATTTCAAATGCATAAAATAGGTAAGAACAATATAGGCTTTTACTGTGGCAATGAATAATGCGATAGCTACAGTAAGAGCTGAAAGATTAATCCAGGTAACAGTTACCGTTATTAATGTCAGCGTCATCAAAGCTATCAAAACCCAGGCGTGGGTACGATACGAAGTGATATGAACAGAATCGGTTTGCATATATGTTTAATTAAAAATTACGAATTACGAATTAGTATTGAAGTGCAAATTTTACTACCTCGCTGCCCAATTGCCTCTTACGTTATCAGATACAACAACGGAAAGAGGAATATCCAGATTAAATCCACCAGATGCCAGTATAGTCCGCCATTTTCCAAAAGTACATAACGACCTGCATTGATTACTCCCCGCTGAACTTTTATCGCTACGATAGTGAGGATGATTCCGCCAACAATAAGATGGAACATGTGCAAGCCGGTCATGAAAAAATAGAGACTGAAAAACATGATGGAGCCATGGTTAAGGGTTAGCATTAGTTCGGAACCCGGATAAAGACCGATTGAGAATTTGTGACCCCACTCAAAATATTTGTTGACCATAAAAACGGCTGCGCACAACAGGGTGACAAACAACAGAATCAAGGCAGTTTTTTTGTCGCCCTTCTGCACAGCAGTTATTGACATGGCTACGCTGGCGCTGCTGACAAGGAGCGCAATAGTATTGACAGTTCCGATAAAGGCATTCAGGTGGTGAGCACACTGATGGAACTCAACGGAATAACGGTTCCGCATAATTGCGTAAACCAGAAATAAACCTCCAAACAGTAAAATCTCCGTGAAAATGAAGATCCACATTCCAAGTTTTGCGCCAATGTCATCGCGATGTTCCATGATTTTATTTACAATTTGAGATTAACAATTTGATTTCGAATTTCGAATTTCAGATTTCAGATTTCGGATTTCGGATTTCGGATTTGAACTTTGAACTTTGAACTTTGAATCTGGAATTTATTTCGTTATTTATAATCATAAGGTCCTTCATTTTCCTTCAATTCCGGCATCACTTCAAAGTTTTCAACCGGCGGCGGCGAAGGAATCTGCCATTCAAAGGTTCGTCCTCCCCAAGGATTATCGGGGGCTTTGGCGCCTTTTTTACTTGCAAGCGTAATCAGCATGATAATAAAGCCAATAACAAGCAAACATGCGCCAAGGAAGGATAACTGATGTCCAAAGGTAAATTGTGGAAGGTAATCGAAATACCGGCGCGGCATACCCATGATTCCGATAATGAATTGTGGGAAATAGAGCAGGTTGAACCCTGCAAACAAAAAAACAAACGACCAGTTTGCCATTTTAAAGTTGTACATTCTGCCGAACATTTTTGGATACCAGTAATAAACGGCTGCGAAAAAGGCAAAACCGACTCCGCCGAAAACAATATAATGGAAATGGGCAACCACGTAAGCAGTGTCATGCACATGTATGTTGGTGGCGAGTGCGCCGAGCGATAATCCGGTCATACCGCCAATCATAAAGAGAAAAATAAACCCGACCGCAAACAGAAAAGGAGGAGCCATTTGAATTGAACCTTTATACATAGTGCTTACCCAGTTGAAAACTTTGATAGCGCTGGGCACGGCGACGAGAAAAGTCAGGAGTGAGAATATCCAGCGGGCTGTCGTGCTCATCCCGGAAGTGTACATGTGGTGAGCCCAAACGAAATAACCGACGCCCGCAATGGCAAGGCTTGAAATGGCGATAGCCTTGTATCCGAAAATCCTGCGTTGTGAAAAAGTGGGAATTATTTCCGTGATTACGCCCATTGCCGGAAGGATCATTATATAAACCGCAGGATGCGAGTAAATCCAGAAAAGATGCTGGTAAAGAATTGGGTCGCCGCCAAGAGAAGGATCGAAAAATCCGATTCGCAACCATCGCTCGGCAATAATCATCAACAGCGTTATTCCCACGATAGGCGTTGCGAGAACCTGAATCCAGGCAGTTGCATATAACGACCAGGGAAACAGAGGCATTTTGAAGAATGTCATTCCGGGAGCCCTCATTCGGTGGATTGTAACAATAAAGTTCAATCCGGTAAGGATGGAAGAGAATCCGAGAACAAATGCGCCAAATACTGCCGCAACCACGTTGGTATTGGTCTGAATGCTGTACGGCGCATAAAACGTCCATCCGGTGTCGGGAGGTCCGTTTCCCATGAACTGCGATGACAGAGCGATCGCTGCGCCGAGGATATACAGATAGAACGAGAAAAGGTTCAGTCGCGGAAACGCAACATCCTTTGCTCCGATCATGATGGGCATGCAGAAGTTTCCGAAAACCGCCGCTAGTCCGGGAATGACAACCGTAAAAATCATGATGATCCCATGGATAGTAAAAATCCCGTTATACATCTGCGGTCCGTAGAATTGCTGACCCGGAAAGAACAGTTCAATTCTCATAATAACGCCGAGAAGTACCCCAACGCTAAAGAACACCATCATGGCGTACATATACATAAGCCCGATCCGCTTATGGTCGGTCGTTGTGAGCCATGCCATCAGACCTTTGTGTTTGCCGGCGTTAACGAGATAGTTTGGTTCCGGGTGATGAAACTTTCCTTCTGTCATATTATGAATTTTGGATTTTCGATTTCTTTCGCGATGAACGGACAATCAAAATGATAAATAAAATAACGGCAAAGAAAATGATAACGGTCGCGGTTATTTTTGTTACCTGAAGCGTATATTTTCGTCCTTCGGGATCATAGCTGAAACAGTATTCCAGCACCCTGTTGATCGTGGGTCTTGATTGTCCTTTCTGAGCTTCAATGAGAGCCATTTTAACGTCAAACGGAAGATAAGACGTCCCATAAAGATAGCGGGTTACTTTTGCTTGCGGGCTTAAAACCATGATGCAGGAGGGATGCATGAAGTCATTTCCCTGACGCTGGAAATTGTATCCGATAGTATGAGTTAGCGCGTAGATATTGGCGCTGTCGCCTGTCAGGTATATCCAGTGAGAGGCTCGGCTGCGGCTGTGTTTGCCGAGATAATTTTTCTTTTTTTCGATGGCTTCGTCAGGTGTGTCGAGATCATTGAAACTCACTGTTATTATCTGATAATCCTTACCAAGTTCCAGTCCCATCTTTTCAACCACATCAGAAACGCCGGAAAGGAGCGCCGGACAAATTCCCGGGCAATCGTAATAAACCAGCGACAGTATTGTCGGTTTATTTATCAGACTTTTTAGTTGCACAGGTTGTCCTTTGTCGTTGTTGAAAGTAATTCCGGCAGGAATTATAGTATCAAGATGCTCCACTATGCCAACTTCTTCGGGGTTGCCATCCTGGGAAAAGATTTTTGCCGGTGTAATTGCGAGTAACAAAAGAATAATTAAACAAATACCGGGTGAGTGAAATTTTTTCATTTGCTCTGTTAAATATTTATGAATATCATATAGTTAAGACAAAATGTTGTGATAGTCGCTGAATCTGCAAATGGTTCAATAAGGCGATTAAAGTTATCCGGAAAATATCAAAAAACTGGTCGGCAAGGTTTCGTTTGTTCACTTGGTAAAGTAACGGATGTGGTAACTCCACTGACATTTAATTTTTTCAAAGGTAAAAAAAATCAGCATAGATTCAGAAACGCATAAATGGCGCTTCCGGATAATATTTTTCCCTTTGAATTGGAGTGTTGGCATAGATTATTTGTTTTTTCAATTTTATATCCAATAGGTTTCCTGGGTTCATTTGCCTTTTGGTGCAAAGCATCCAATTCGTCGAGTAAAAACCTTAATGCCTGGTTGAGTTTGGCGTCGAGTTTCAGTATTTCTTTTTCAAATCTTCATTTTCCCTCAACAATGACCTTTAACTGGCAAAAGCACGCATAATTTCGACATTCATTTTAATGGCTTTTTCAGAATGCAACACCGATGAAAGCATTGCTACACCTTGTTCAGTGAATGCCAGCGGATTTATAGAGGAATGTTTCAATGTTGCCAACCGGTCGCAATTTGTGACCAGTTCATCTTTCTCATTTTTAGTGAGTTCAAACATTAAATCTTCCGGAAACCGTTCAATATTACGTTTAACTTGCTCTTTCAGCCTTTTAGTCGGAACATTATACAACATGGACAGGTCAGCATCAATCATTACTTTGAAACCTCTGAATTGAAAAATCATGGTTTCATATTCAGGTTTTATTAAACTATTCATTGCTCTTTCTGTTTCTTGTACTCCAATCATTCTTCAGTAATTATCAAGGCATCAAGCCCAAATTCTTCATCTCTTACTTCGTAAAGCGCTTTTTCATCTAAATAATGAGACCACTGCGAAAAGTGGGTAATAAATAATAATTTGGCTAAAGCCAAGTATAGCAGCAACTTGAATTTCCACGACCTGATGGTCGCGGCAATTGATAAACAGATAGTTACCGGACTTTAGTCCAATTATGCCCTATTGTGCCTCTTATGGTCTGAAAAATTGATTCGGCATCATTAAATGAATTCAGGCTTTTGCAACTTTTCTTATTTTTAGGATGGAAATGATTATATAAATGATAAATCCCCAGATAATCAAAACAGAACCGGTATAGGTTATGGCAAGCCAGATTGGGGTCTTATCGCGGGTTGACCACCAGGCGCGGGTTTCGGTTAAACCGGGTTTATCGGTTGGGGCGCCGATAGCGAAACTGCCGGAAGCCGGAGTTGATTTCATGAGGTTTTTCGGATCATTTACTTTTACAGTTATATCAACATAACCATCTTTATTCCCGGGAAGGTCAAATGGAAATTCAAATGCCGCCTCGCCTTTGGCGTTTGTTGTTTTCATATCCCCAACCTGCATGTTTCCGAAATATCTTTTTACATAAAGTATTATTTCGACGCCAGCGGCGGGGACTATTTTCCCGTCTTTCAGTTTTTCCGTGGCAGTTGCGATTACTTTCTTCATCGGATCGCTATACTGCAGAGCAAGAGCGACAGTCCGTCCGGTAAATGAGCCTTTGGCGGAAGGATCGGGCTGAGCATATTTTGGATTGAAAGTACGAATGAAGGCGATCACATTCCAGCGGTCGTCATCTGAAAGAATGTTACGAAATTCGGGCATTGGGGCTTTTCCGGTGGTAATCCGGTAGTATAATTCTCCATCTGTTTGCAACTGCGCTTTGTCTTTTGCAAGGTCGCCCGGAGGAGGAGTCAGCTTCATCCAATTGTCTTTCCCCGGTAGTCCATGGCATGACTGGCATATTTTCATATAAACCTGTTCTCCCTGCTTTTGCATCTCCGGAGTAAATTTGATTGGAGCGCAAACTGCTTTCTGATCATCGGGAACTACCCAGGTTTGAGCGGTTGCAATCATCGCGTGAGCCGATGTTAACAGCGTAATGATGAGGATTATTTTTTTGAAAAGCATAGTATCCGGCTTATTTCTTTGTTAATCAAATTTAATATGTTCAATCCCTTTTTCCTTTGCTGTTTCGTGCAGCGGAATTACAGGAAAAAACTTGGAGATCAGCGTAATTATTATTAGCACAAGGATAAAAGGAGCGATTGAAATAAGAGTTTCGATCAGGGTTGGAGAATAGTGCATGAAGTTTTGAGGCACATGCTGAATTGGGAGAAATGGATGTTCCTGAGTTGGGATTACAATCAGATAACGTTTGATCCAGGCGGCGATTAAAACAGCTACGGAAATCAGCATAATTGGCAAAGGTTTGCGGAAAGGCTTGAACATCATCAGTAAAATTGGGATAAGGAGTCCGGCTGTCTGCACCAGCCAGAACAGTATAGCGTCTTTTCCGACAAGCAACTCATGCAGATGAACGGCGTCGGCGCGTTTCATTTTATATCCGGGAACCAGGAACTCATTGATATTAAAATAAAGGTAAACCAGTGAAACCGTAACAAGAACTTTTCCCATATTGCTGAAGTGCAAATCGGTTAGATAATCCTGTAGTTTGTAGTTCTTTCGGAAAAAGAACATAGCGATAATCACTGCCGCCGAACCGGCAACAAAAGCTCCGGAAACAAAATATGGTCCAAAGAGCGTTGAATCCCAGCCAGCTCTTGATGTAACTGCAAAAAGCCATGATGTCACCGTGTGTATTGATAATGCTGCCGGAATGACGAGTATGAGGAGAATTCTGATGCACCGGTTAATGATTTTATTTTGCTCAGGGCTGTCGGTAAAATTCAATGATAATGTTTTATAAACCGGTTTCAGCCATCCGGGCAGGGAGGTGGATTTGCGATGAATAATTGCCATGTCGGCAATCATAGGCAGAAACAGCAGCAACAGACTAAGTACAAAGTATGTTGTAATTACTGTAACGTCCCAAAGAATCGGCGACTGAGC
Source organism: Bacteroidota bacterium (assembly GCA_037131145.1). Taxonomy (GTDB): domain Bacteria; phylum Bacteroidota; class Bacteroidia; order Bacteroidales; family FEN-979; genus CAIVAT01. The sequence goes on along the minus strand of JBAXRP010000018.1, from coordinate 11,287 downwards.
TCTGCCGTAGATGAACACATAAGCTAATCGTTCGGGACGCCCCATGTCGGATACAATTACCAGTCCGGCAACTGCGGCAAAGGCAACGGCAATGGTTTCTGCAATACGCGTCAGGGGCGTGATCCATTTCATGCCGATCAAACCCAGCACAGCGCTTATCAGCATCCCGATAAGGCTTGAAGCGACAAAGAAAACAAAGTTAGACAGGTATATTCCCCAGGTAATGTAGTCGCGGATGCCGGCAACGCCCAATCCGGTTTTCAATTGAAGCGCATAAGCATAAAGGCAAATCAGCAACGAAACGGATAGAAATCCCATCCAAAGCAGAAAACCTGTATTAATCCTGATATGATGAGTGAGATCGTTGAGGATTTTATCGAAGGTTGGTTTGTTATCTTCCATGTTTGTCATACTTTTTCAGGAGTTTCCGGGTTGATATTCTCAAAAGGGAAAAGCCGGTTTTTCGGCGGAAGGTAATATACTCTTGGTTTTGTTCCCAGCTCAGGCATCAACTGATAACCGCCGTTATCGCGTAATAGTTTACTTAGCCTGACAGTTTCACGGGTTGTTCCGTTGGTGACTGAATCTTCATTTTCGTCGCCGAAATAATATACTCCGTTAGGGCAGGCTGATACGCAGTAGGGAAGTTCACCTTGGCGGAGGCGGTCGGCGCTGAACAGACAATTGGATACAGTTCCCAGTTGCTGTGGAACATTCAGTTCGGCATTGTATTCTTTATCCTGGTATTTCGCAGCGTCTCTCGGTTCAAGCCAGTTGAAAATTCTTGCAGAATAGGGGCAGGCTGCCATGCAAAAGCGACAGCCTATACAGCGATCGTTCTCTATTAGCACAATGCCGTCGGGACGTTTGTATGTAGCGTCAACCGGACAAACAGCCACGCATGGCGGATTATCGCAATGTTGACAGTTTTTCGGTATATGATAAGGAGCCGTTGCAGGCGTATCCTGCATCTGGAGTGTGTTCAGATGATATTGTTCAGGGCGAAGCTGATGAGCTTCCTGGCAGGCGGCGATACAACGGCGCGCATTGCGGCACTTTGACAGATCAGTGACCATGACCCACCGACGACACGGGATCCCTCCGCGACAAAGGGATTCACTCAGTTCTTCGCCGCTCTTTTCATGCGCTTTAATTTCGAGCGAATCAACCCGAACCAGTTTTCCATCCTGGGTAAGCAGTACCTTGCTATCGGACGAAAGCTCCTTTTTTGCCTCGAAAATGCCGCCTGAATAAAGAGCGGCAGCTCCTGTGGCTACGCCAACTCCTGCAAGTCCCAGGTTTTTCAGAAAGTTCCGCCGCGAAGCGCCTTTTTGATTCTCAGCGCCATCATGCAAATGAGAATTATTGTTATCTTCCATAAAAGGATTCTGTAAAAAATAATATGCGCAAAAGTAAATAATAAATCAAATCATTTTACAATTTCAATACTTCGCTAACTCGCTGCTTCGCTACCTAAAAGGGAAATATCACCGAAACCTTAAACGCAAAATTATCCCAGGCGTTATCAAACGAATATGGTCCCCAGCGGTAAAAGGCGCCAATGCCAACGTTGTAAACCATAAGGTTTATGAGGTTGTTGATCAGCAAGCCTGATTCATAATAACCCAGGTCCATTTCGCGGGGATTGATGGAGTTATAGCTATATCGCTCTTTGTTGTCGAGCCAGCCGAAGCCTATATTCTGAGAAATAGCAAATTCGGGATGAAACCACTTCCTGCCTTTGAAAAGCAGGTATCCAAAGTCCTGATAAAGATAAACCGAAGCATATTTATTGGAAAGAAATTCATTACTACGCATGGTTCCGAAACTATTTGGGGCAAAAAGAGCGAACTCCCGGTAACTCGATGGAGCGTAATAAAGATTGCAAACAGGAATTGCCTGGTTCACATAACCGCCGTTCAACTGAACGATAAACTTTCCAAGGTATTTAATGTTAAATGTTTTACGTATTTTAAGATCAAAGCGGTCGTAGTCAAATTCTCCTCCAAGCAAGTCCTTGATGCCTCTCGTGTATTGGAACGAAACAACCGGATATTTTGTCCCCAGAGAAATTTTATTCTTAACGGTTTGAATAAATTTTTCGCCATAAGCCCATTTGAATCCTGCCGTGACCGTAGTAAAACGGAACTGGTCCTGCAATAGAACCGCGTTGCCTTCCGCAGTTGCAAGATCATAAGTTGTCGTTTTTTTGAAATTGTTTGAAATGCCTACGTTAAGTAGCACATACTTCAATGTTCTGAATCCAATGGAGAAATTAAAACTTTCTGTGCGGTCGAATTTTTTGAGCATCAGTTGACGAAAATCTCCGGAAAGTATCGAAACATTATCAGATGGAAAACTTACGCCGCCCGATTCAGTCAGGTCATTATACCATGAGGCTGCCAATGTAAAATCGTGACGCCGGTTTAGCAGGAAACTAACATCGGCGCCGTATTTCGGAGTTAAAACCGCAAAGGCGTATTGAAAAAAACCGCCAACTTTGAACCATTCCGATAGTCGGTCGTTGGTATGAAGTCCCGCGCCCAGAACTAATCCTTCGTAGGTGTTGTAATTAAGAAACCGGTTAATGTCAATATCTATGTACCCCCATGGAATTCTTCCTGTGAGAAGTGATTGCATTGATTTTGCCATTTTGTCAAAGTTGTTGGCTTTGCCTAAACTGTCGAGAACACGGTAGGTTTGCCGGTCTTTTTTGGTCAGGCTGTCAATCCTGAACTCATTCCAGAATTTTTCGTCCCGCGCGGTAGCGTCTTTGTCAACTTCAATATCAAGATGGTTGAATTCACGCCTGACCAATTCAGGATTGAGGACGATATCACGGATGTAACTTCGCCCGCGACCGACGGCATTATATTTCCCAATGCGCAGGTTTCTGAACGCTATATCAGTGTTTAGCTGCACGGGAAACCACTGGTTTCCATCTATCAGCTCGTACATCTGGTGAATCCGGATCATGAAACCGCCTGTGCCGGGAAACGGTTCGGCAGCCACATTCTGAATGCCCCAGTTGTGTGAATTGATCGCGATGATTCCCTTCATGCCATCGAAATTGGTCCCTTTTTTCGGTCGGAATGAAATGATAAAAACGCTGTCCTTCTCAATATAGGCGGTATCTTCAATCTTGAAAAAATATTTTGTCAACCCGCCGGCTCCGATCGGATTCACATAGTCTTTCATAAAAATGGATATGAAAGGTTTATAAAAGGAAAAGGATTGAATTTGCGTTGCAAGAAAAACGAAAATGGGATCCTTGAAACCCGACATTTTAGTGGCAATAACATCATTGAAGTTCCTGTTCGGCGCCATAAATTTCCGTTTGGTCACATTTTCCATCAGGAAAAGATATTGCTCGCTGATTAGTTTTTCAATCAACCTGCTGGCAGTATCCTTATGCGAAGAATCCATCTTTGCGGAATCGGCTTTCACGGTAAATTCAACATTTAGTCCGTTGTATTCCCGTTCCTGGGTAGTATCAATCAATGAGGCAAAATCGTTTCTGATATTTGTGTCAGTATCAGCGGTGAAAATAGTCTTGTCATAAGCGGTATATGAAAAACTTTTCACCTTTTCAGGGTCGTTAATGTCGCGATTATTAATGGCGTTGCGGATGATGCGATGAGCGGGGTTGATTCCCGGAAGAATTTCAACCTCCCGGAGATCAATATCTTTTCTGACCATTTGAACGACTATATCTTTGGTTTGCCCGGAAATAGTCACATTTTTCGGTTCGTATCCAACGTAGGTCATTCTTAACGACTCTACCCGGTTGGAAGATTTAAGAATGAATTTTCCATCAATATCGGTTGTGCCTCCCTGATTACTGCTATTGATCACAATGTTCACAAATGGTAAAGATTCCCTGGTGTTTGCATCAATAACTTTGCCGGAAACCTGGTATAAATTCTGTGAAATAAGACAATTGACAGAAGAGAGGAGGATAACAATGGCTACCAGAAGTCGAATGTTCATGGAAAACGTTTTTTTTCAAAGGTAAAAAATTATCGTAATTTGCAGGATAATTAATCCCAACCTTGATCCATGAGTTTACTTAAAACCTTTCCCCTGATTGCCAAGACTATTTCAGGTCTTGAGGATGTACTGTCGGCTGAACTTCTGGAACTTGGCGCTACCGATATACTGAAACTGAACCGCGCAGTCTCTTTCATTGCCGACAAAGAATTGATGTATAAAGTCAATTATTCCTGTAGAACTGCCCTCAGAATTTTAAAGCCTTTGTTTCATTTCGAGATCATCGAACAGAAGGATCTCTATGATAATATTTATGCCTTTCCATGGGAAGATTTCCTCGACGCCGATCATTCTATCGCCATTGATGCAGTGATTTCTTATACCGTTTTTACCAATTCGCAGTTTGTGGCGCAGCGATCAAAAGATGCGGTGGTTGACAGGATTCGCGATAAAACCGGGAAACGTCCTTCGGTTGATCTCGATAATCCCGACCTGAAGATAAATGTTCATCTTTTCAAGGATTCCTGCACTGTTGCGCTTGATTCTTCGGGGCAGTCGCTTCACCGCCGCGGATACAGAAAAAGTACCGGACCTGCTCCAATCAATGAAGTTCTGGCGGCGGGGTTGATAAAACTTTCGCAGTGGGACGCCGTTACGCCGTTAATTGATCCTATGTGCGGCTCAGGAACCCTGCTCATCGAAGCGGCTATGCTGGCAAAACACATACCGTCAGGCTATTTCCGCGAAGCGTGGGGCTTAATGAAATGGCGTGACTTTGACCAAACGCTATGGGACAAAGTCAAAGAGGATTCCAATGCGTTGATAACAAATCCAAAGTTGCAGTTTCATGGATCCGACTGGTCGTCGAGGGCAATTGAGTCGGCAGGCGAAAACCTTCGGTTTACAAATTTGTACGAGGATATTTCGCTCGAAGTAATAGCGTTTGAAGAATCGTCGCCGCCTTTTGAAAAAGGGTTCATTATCTCAAATCCGCCTTATGATGAACGAATCAAAATCGAGGATTCACTTGCTTTTTATAAGATGATTGGCGATACGCTGAAACGTAAATATGCAGGATATACTGCCTGGCTTATCTCCTCCGACCTCGAATCGGTAAAATTCATTGGATTGCGCCCTTCAAGAAGAATCCCTATTTTCAATGGTCCCCTGGAATGTCGGTTCCTGAAATTTGATCTGTTCGCAGGGAAAAAGGGGCAACCAATTAACGCTTAATAAGCAATCGTTTCTTTAATAAAAAAGCCGTCCGCAAGCGAACGGCTTTTTTATTGATTTAGCCTGGTTTTAAATTGTTCGGTTCTATCCCATCCTTACAACGAGGTCGGCAAGACGGCATGAGTAACCATATTCGTTGTCGTACCAGGCAATTACTTTAACCATATCGCCGCCTAAAACTTTCGTCAATCCGGAGTCGAAAATGGAGGAGTGCGAATTTCCGATAATATCGCAACTTACCAGCGGTTCTTCGAGATATTGAAGCACGCCTTTCATCGGACCGTTTGCAGCGGCTTTCATAGCGGCATGGATTTCTTCTTTTGTAACCTCGCGGTTCAACACGCAGGTGAGGTCAACGAGAGATCCGTCGGGGGTAGGAACGCGAACTGCAAAGCCGTCCATTTTTCCGTCAAGATCGGGAATAACCAGACCAATGGCTTTGGCGGCGCCGGTTTTGGTTGGGATGATTGACATAGCGGCAGCGCGGGCGCGGCGAAGATCCTTGTGCGGCGCATCGAGGATGATCTGGTCGTTGGTGTAGCTGTGGATTGTGTTCATCAGCCCTTTTTTAATTCCGAAGCTATCGTTAAGCACTTTGGCAATCGGACCAAGACAGTTTGTTGTGCATGAAGCATTAGAGATCAACTTCATTCCGGGAGTAAGAGTATCGTCATTTACGCCGAGAACGATGGTGGCGTCAACATCTTCCTTGTTATCGGAAGGCACTGACAGTAGCGCCTTTTTAGCGCCTGCGGTAAGATGTTTCGACAATTTTTCGCGTGTGCGGAAAATACCGGTACATTCAACAACGATATCCACGCCAAGAGCAGCCCAGGGGAGATTTGCCGGATCTCTTTCAGCCATGACTTTCATTTTATGCCCGTTAATGATAATCGAGTCCCCTTCAACTGTTACCTCTCCATTAAATTTTCCGTGAACGGAATCATATTTAAAAAGATGCGCAAGCGTTTTGGCGTCTGTAAGATCGTTAATCGCAACCACTTCAACATTGGTTTTTGATAAAAGAGCGCGATAAGTAAGGCGTCCGATTCGTCCGAAGCCATTAATTCCAATTTTGATAGTTCCCATAATAGATTGTTTTAATTTGATGTTTAAAAATCAAGATATATTTTTGTCTGCTTCATTTTTTAATGAATCGGCAAAATTACGATTTTATCAGGCACTGAAAAATAATGGTAGATTTTTATTTCCCGGTTTGCATGAAAATTATTGTCGCCAGTTGGATAAAACCAGTTACTTTTATGTAAAAATTCAGCGCCATGAACAAGATATTCGTTGTTTCCGATGGAACGGGACGGACTGCAAAACAGGCTTTGAAAGCAGCTTTGACCCAATTTCCTGAGCCTCACCCGGAGGTTATCCTTCGAAGAGATGTGCTTGATATTGATCAGATAGAGGAGGTAGTAAGAGAGGCTGCCGTCGAAAAATCGTTTATTGTTCATACTCTTGTTTCGGATAATCTGCGCGAGGAGATGGTCAGAATCAGTCGTATTCACAACGTAAGTTCTATTGACCTGATGGGACCCATGCTCAGCAAGCTCGCCGATTTTTTTGAACATTCTCCGCTGGGTGTGCCGGGATTGTTTCACAACCTCAACCAGGAGTACTTTAAACGTATTGACGCCATGCAATTTGCCTTCAATCATGACGACGGACAGCGCGACCATGAGTACGACAGGGCTGAGATAGTTCTGGTAGGCGTTTCGAGAACTTTCAAAACGCCGCTAAGCATGTACCTCGCCTTCAAAGGTTGGTTTGTCGCCAATTATCCCATTGTGATGGGAATCGAATTGCCGGAGTCGCTGATGAGTTTGCCAAAAGGTAATGTGATGGGGCTGATGACTCAGCCGCATGAACTGTCGGGTCTCAGGGAGGCAAGACAAATTTACCTTGGCGGTTCTTCGGGCGATTATACTTCCATCGAATTTGTAAGGCGCGAATTAAATCATGCCCATGATATCTTCAGGCGGTTAGAATGGCCCGTAATTCATGTAACCAACAAGCCCATCGAGGAGATTGCCTCTGAAATTCTGTGTGTCAAACGCAACATAGATCAACCCGGCGTTTGGAAGAAAAAATGCGGTTCCGGGAAAAGGAACCCTTCCAGGTCTTGATTTTAAATGTAATTTTGCACGGGTACACCAGATTAAAACAATCTTTTCTTTAATGAATAAAACCAAGTATATTTTCGTCACAGGCGGAGTGACATCCTCATTGGGAAAGGGGATTATCTCCTCTTCAATTGCCAAACTGCTTGTTGCGCGCGGCTTCACAGTTAACATCCAGAAACTTGATCCATATATCAATATTGATCCCGGCACATTGAACCCTTATGAACATGGCGAATGTTTTGTCACCGACGATGGCGCTGAAACAGATCTTGACCTTGGTCATTATGAGCGGTTTTCAAACGTTCCCACTTCACAGGCAAATAACGTTACAACAGGCGTTGTTTATCAATCGGTAATTACGAGGGAGCGCAAAGGCGAATATCTCGGCGAAACAGTTCAGGTTATTCCTCACATTACCGATGAAATAAAACACAGGATCAAACTGCTTGCCAAGCGCGGCGACTATGATTTCATTATCACCGAGATTGGAGGAACGGTAGGCGATATTGAATCTCTGCCGTTTATAGAAGCTGTAAGACAGATGCGATGGGAACTGGGGCGCGACTGTGTGGTGGTTCACCTCACGTTGGTTCCATACCTTGCTGCCGCCGGCGAGTTGAAGACCAAACCCACTCAACATTCGGTGAAAACGCTACTCGAATCTGGCGTTCAGCCGGATATTATTGTTTGCCGCACCGAAAAACATCTTTCGGAGGGAATAAGAACCAAGATAGCGCTATTTTGTAACGTCAGCCCATCGGCGGTAATTGAATGTATTGACGCTGAAACGATATATGATGTGCCCATCCTTATGCGTCAGGAAAATCTCGATCAGGAGATATTAAAACTGACAAACATGCCTTTTGACCAGGAGCCTGACCTTACCGACTGGAACCAATTTTTATATGCGTTGAAACATCCCACCGGTGAAGTAAATATCGGACTTGTTGGGAAATATGTGGAGTTGAAAGACGCTTATAAATCAATCAACGAATCGTTTATTCATGCAGGAACAGTAAACGGCGTAAAGGTGAAAATCAAGAGTATTCATTCTGAATTTATTGATGAAACAAACGTAACCGAAAAGCTTGGAAATCTTGATGGGATTTTGGTTGCTCCCGGTTTTGGCGAACGCGGCATTGAGGGAAAAATCACTGCTATCCGGTTTGCCCGCGAACATAAAATTCCGTTTTTTGGGATTTGCCTCGGCATGCAATGCGCCGTAATTGAATTTGGACGGAATGTGCTGGGGCTAACCGGAGCTCATTCCACTGAATTTAACAAATTAACGCTATTTCCGGTAATAGATATAATGGAGATGCAAAAGAAGATAGCCGGTTTGGGCGGCACCATGCGACTTGGCGCTTATCCCTGCCGGTTAAAACCAGGCTCGCTCGTTCATCAGATATATCAAGAGGATTTGGTGCATGAACGCCACCGTCATCGTTTTGAATTTAACAATGATTATCTCGATAAATATCAAAAAGCCGGGATGGACCCGGTTGGATTGAATGAAAAAGACAACCTGATTGAAATCATTGAACTTTCCGATCATCCCTGGTTTATCGGCGTGCAGTTTCATCCTGAATATAAAAGCACGGTAGCGAGACCTCATCCCCTTTTTGTAAGTTTTGTAAAAGCAGCAAAGGAATACAGTAACAGGTAACGACTAATTTGTACCTTTGCACCCATTTTTTCTGAATACTTAATTATGAATAAAGACACCATTATTGGACTTGTCCTGATTTTCGGGATTTTTATCGGATTTAGCTACTGGATGGCGCCTTCGCAGGAAGTATTGCTGAACCAGAAAAGAAAAGCCGATTCTATTTACATAGAGACAAAAAACCGTCGCGACGCTGAAATTAAGGCACAGGTGCGCGACCGCGCCATTGCTACAGCAAAAGAAAAGGAAAAGGTTCGCGCAACCGGTCAAAAAATTGATTCCCTCTCTTTTCTGCGGTTGACCCTTAAAGGTGAACTGGGCGCTTTTGCTGTTTCTGCCGTTGGGAAAGATACATCATACATTATTGAAAATGATGTATTTAAAATAAAAATTGGTTCGTTGGGCGGTAAAATTAACCATGTAGAATTGAAGGATTACCTCACCTGGGACAAAAAACCATTGGTATTAATGGGTAAGGATTCACTTCGTTTCGGATTTTCATTTTTTTCCAATAACCGTGTTATCAATACTAACAAGCTCTATTTTCAACCTTTCCTTTCTGAAAACAAAAATTCAGGGAAAACAGGAATTGTTGTTTCAGGTAAAGATTCGGTTCAGTTCGGTTTGCGTCTTTATGCATCTGCTACCGATTCCACATTCAACCCCAATAAATATATCGAATACGTTTACACCGTAAAGGGTAATGAATATATGATCGGATATCGGATTAAGTTTGTCAATATGGCTGAAATTATTGATCCGTCAACGAAATTCCTTGTATTAAACTGGAACGATAATCTTAACCGCCAGGAGAAAAGCCTGAATATGGAGCGTATAAATTCAGGAATTTATTATAAATATACCGATGATAAAGTTGATTATTTATCAGAAGGAAAGGATGAAGAGAAGGAACTTAAAAATGAGCGGCTTAAATGGTTCTCTTATAAACAGCAGTTTTTTACGAGTACTCTTATTGCCGGTCAGTATTTCAGCGATCCGAAATTGAAGCAGGTCACGCTTCACGGAGGAAAAAACTATTTGAAAACAGTGGAAGCGGAGGTGGGTGTGCCATATATACCAAGTGAAAACAATGCTATCACAATGTCAATGTATTTTGGTCCGAATAAATTTTATGGATTAAAAAAGTACAAACTTGACCTGGAGAAACAAATTCCTTTGGGATGGGGGTTTTTCCTGATGGCATGGATCAACATTTATGCTGTAATACCGGTATTTACTTTCTTTGGAAATTTCGGCTGGAATTATGGTATCATTATTCTGATTCTTACAATACTTTTGAAAATCATCCTGTTCCCGATAGCGTTTAAAACCTATAAGTCGTCGGCCAAGATGCGGGTGTTAAAACCTGATGTTGATGAACTGAGCCTGAAATTTCCAAAGAAGGAGGATGCCATGAAAAAGCAATCGGCTACAATGGAATTGTATAAAAAAGCAGGCGTGAACCCAATGGCAGGGTGCATTCCGCTATTACTTCAGATGCCAATTCTGATTGCCATGTTCCGATTTTTCCCCTCATCTATTGAACTCCGGCAGCAGGCATTTCTATGGGCAGACGATCTCTCTTCTTATGATTCAATCTGGACTTTCCCCGGAGGATTCAGCATACCCTATTATGGCGATCATGTTAGTCTTTTCGCACTTCTGATGACTATTTCAAGCGTTTTCTATACCAAACTGAATGATCAGATGATGGGTTCTCAGCAATCGCAGATGCCCGGCATGAAAACCATGATGTACCTGATGCCGGTAATGTTCCTTTTCTGGTTCAATGACTACTCTGCAGGTCTCAGTTACTATTACCTTCTGGCAAACCTCCTCACCTTTGCCCAGGTTTACATAATCCGGGCCACCATTGATGAGAAAAAACTTCACGCCCAAATTGAAGCCAACAAAAAGAAAACCGTGAAAAAATCCGGATTCCAGAAACGGCTCGAAGACATGGCTAAAAAACGTGGCTATCCGGTGAAGAAATAACCCCACACTTCAGTGTGGGGGTCAGTCCCACACTTTAGCTTGGGGGTCAGTCCCACACTTTAGCTTGGGGGCCAGTCCCTATGCCCGGATCTTCCTTTATTGTAACGGAATCGGTCTGAACAACCCATATACAACAGGGTTCCCGCTCCGTACCTGAACTCTGAAATTATCCATAGAATAACTCAATTTCATGGGATTCCATACATAGGTGATGAATTTCAATGAGTGATGCCTTAATTCTATATCACTCACTTTTATCGAAAGATAAGCC
>JBAXRP010000017.1:0-32806 GCA_037131145.1 Bacteroidota bacterium | reverse complement strand
AGGTATAAATATCGCACGATCAGCTAATAAGGGGTTATTCAGCAGACCCTACATAAAGTTACTGACCGATTGGAGTAAATTATTACCTATAAGTCCAAGACTTCCTGACCCCATCGCAAACTAATTTGTCGCTTATTTTTGAATAACTCGGGCGGGTATTGAAAGAAATTGTCTCATTTACCAAAACACTGATTCAAAAACCCCCGTCCCCTTCTCCTAAAAGGAGAATGGGACGGGGGTTGAGAGGGGCTGTTATTGCTTTATAATTTTTGCCATTCCCATCTGGTCGCCCATCATAACCCGGATGATATAGACGCCGTTTGATCTGCCGGAAAGCGAAAATTCGGTTTTTCTGTCTCCCGACAGATTTTCATACAGTACTTCTTCTCCCAATATGCTGTAAATTCTAACGTTAGCCTGAACATCCTTAAAATCTGCATTAAACTCAAGGGTGAATTTCCCGGATGTTGGGTTAGGATAAACTTTGAAAATGGTAGTTTCCGTTTGAGCGGTCGTGGGTAGTTCCTCAGTAGTAAGGGTTGTATTAACCGGAGAGGCGGGGCTGGCGCAGTATGTTCCGTTGGGGGTTATGTATCCCCTTAAATATCCGCCCGAAACAACGGTAGCGCCGGGCATGAAACGAATACTATGTCCGGCGATAAGAGTTACATTACCTCCGCTCTGCACGGTAAAAGGAGCTCCATTCCCTGCCACAGTAATGGTATTTGTGGCGTTGTAACAAATGGTTGTTCCATCTCCAATAGTGATATTTTCCAGATCTCTGTTTGTCATCACTCCGGTGATCGAGATATCGTCAATAGCCCAGTAATAACCATAAGCGCCGGTATAATTCCATTTGAATTTTACGAGACTATGTCCGGCTACGCCTGCTATATCCTGTGAAAATATTTCAGGGTTTGCTGTACTTACGGTAAATGTTTGAATGGCAGTCCAGGTAGCTCCATTATCAATGCTGAATGACAATACGGCTGATGATCCTGGCCAACTTCTGAAATAGTGATGAAAACCCAGATTAACAGTCGAATAGCCTGATAAATCAAAAGGAGGTGAAATCAGGTCGGCATTTTGGGCGTACCCGGCGCCATAATTATCACTATTTAAAAATGCATAATTTCCCGTGAGCGCAGGAGGCGCGGTTCCTGTAATAACTCCGAATTGCCAGATTTGCCCGTTGGCTTGATAATCAGCCTGTGTCCAGCAATTTGGAATGAACGTCGTGGCAAAATCTTCATAAAACGGAAGGGAAAATAGGCTACAAGGGGTTGTAACCGTGATCGTATCCGATGAAGATTCACATAGAAAAGAACTGTTTGAACCTTTGTTGAATACATCGGTTACGTAATACCTGAAGGTTGCTCCGGGCGATGTATTTCCAGGATATATGTCGGGATATGTAGCGTCGGATAAAGGATTGTGATTGATTTTGGTAAACGCGCCGGTTCCGGACTCTCCGGATGTACGATATACATTGTAGCCGATAAAAACGCTGCTATCTGACTGGTCGCCTGATAACGGGTTCATGGTTTGATGGTCGCCCGTATCGCCACTAAGGCGCGCTTCACTCAGAGCAGATGAATTGGTTGTGGCTGCGGCTGTGGCTGCTACCGGCTGACCGGGTCCGATCTCTGTCGTTTTCAGAGCGCCATTAACAAGCGCCAGTACGCGGAGCATACATACTCCCGGATTTGCTGCGGCTACTGTGGTGAGTTTTGACCAGATTGAGCCGTCAAAGTAAGTTTCAAGATTTTGCGCTGCATAAGGTCCGTTCTCATCATAGCCAAGCCAGTTGGTTGATCCTAAGGCCATATTCCAATGTACCATGGCATAAAATACTCCTGTAAACGGAATATCGCTGACTGCAATGGAATCCCATGCATCGTTTGGTACGGTAAACGCATTGGTTGAGCCTAATAACGTATGCGCTGCATCGAAGAAATCAACTGTCAACTGATCTGTTCCATGCGATGGGTTGTTCCAGAAGTAAAATTTTACCGCTTTGATCACCCCCTGGGTAGTTGCCGCGAGAGGGAACTCATTTCCAATCCACGCGTTATAACCCGGATTGATACCCCACCCGTTATCCGCTGTGCCATCATCAAAAACTAACCAAACGCCGTCCATAGGATTGCAGTTTGGCGCAGTCCAGGTCAAAGTGGTGTTAAGACCGCTCTGCGTTGCTGCCAGCGCAGTTGGCGGCGTACAAACTGCATACGTACATATATTGTCAACATACCAATGCTGGATGTTGGCAGAATTCGCTCCATTTGCCCGGAAACGAACCTTGAAAGATTGCCCTTCAACGGCGCTGACGTCAATATGTTTGCTAATCCAGCTAACATTGCCGCTGTTGGTGAATTCATCTTTTTGATGCCAACTACCGCTGTAGAAAACCTCTACCGTTAATTTTTCGGTTGAAGTAAAAAGGTTGTCAATCAATTTATAGTCAAAATCTAACCACACTTTGCCACACGTCCATGCTGTTGCATCAATTAACTGGCTTTCTAAACTATAATTATAGTTTGTTATGGCCGGCAAATGCGAGAAGTCAGCGGCTGGCGCCGGGTTGCCAACGCTCATATTTACAGACCAGTTACCTGCGCCGCCGGTTCCGAATAGCCAGTTATTATTGATAAAGCCGCCACTGTTCCAATCTTCGCAGAATGGCAAAGAAACGCCGGTATATGGTTGCTCAACAAAACGTAAGTTCGGCAACTCTGTAAAGCCGACGTAACTTCCTCCCGTGTACGCACAACCAACAATGAGGTCCATCCAGTATGGTTGAATTTGTCCGGTGGGCGCGGTAGTTCCATAAACGTATGAATATGACGTATAGCTTCCATTGTTCCCATAGCACATTTCAAGAATAATGTTGTCGCCTGTCCAGAAAAATGGAGTCTGAAGAGTAATCATTTGCCAGCCGGGACCAGCAACTGCATAAGAACCGGAATAACAATTTTGCAACCCGTCAACCCAACCAGAGAAAGTCGGGATTGTAGTATTCATTATATTGATGTTAAAGTTTTGCATGGTTTGCGAACTGTAGGAAATCAGGTCGAAACCGATACTTGTTATTAGTCCGGGAACCGCCCCCGCCGCAATGAGTTGAGCTGAAGTATAAATAAGTTGTGTTCTGCCGCCCATCCAGAATGTTGTATATGGATAGTTACAACTCACAGAGCCGGTTCCTACAGTAATCATTCCGGGAGGAGGATTTTCGAGTGCAGTGAGGTGGGAAAAGTCGAGATAGCAATCATCGCCATAAGCTGATGCAAATAAAAAGGCAATGTAAAGAGTATTTTGCCCTGCGGCGCCAGCCGGCAATACCTGGCTTTTGATTTTCCAGCCTGTTACTGCATTGTAACGGTTAAAAGTACCGGCAGTGTTCCATGTTGCGCCATCGGTTGACCACTGAACATCAACTCTGTCGAGTACTCCTGGATATCCGTCGCTCTCCAGCCAGGCAAAGTCAACGGTAACATCAGTTAAACCTACCGTTGAAACAGGAGTAATATTTTTCAACCTGTTCAATCCGCCGCTGGCGCTAAAAGAGTTGAACATTACGAGGTAAGCGCCGTTGTAAGCAGTAAAGCCGGAAGGCCATGAAGTGCTGGTAACGAATGAAATCGTGTTACCTGCGATAACCTCTTCTGTTACCCAACCTGTGGGTACATTGCCACTGTTTTCGAAGCTTTCGGTCATTAGCGTGATTTGTGCCATGCTTTGTACAGCAAACGCTATTGTTGTTAATAAAACAATAAACGAAAACCGGATGGTTCTGGTAAAATTTCTCATAATAGTATGTTTGATTTAGTTAAAGATGTACCAAAAGTAATCGTTTAAATTTAAAATCAAAAGTAAATAGGTAATTATAATTAAAGCGGGAGAAAATTGTACTTTCTAAAAAAATCAGGTTCCTGGTTCCAGGTTCCTGGTTCCAGGTTCCAGAATTTTTGCGGCAATCGTGGTTACGTCTTTTTTCAAAAACTCCGGCAGTATTACCCTCACCCTGTCGCCATAAGAGAGTATCTCCTGCACCAGGTCGTATGTACAATACAAATGCAGCCGGATACGAAGTTCTGTAGCATTGTCGGTAATAATCTCCTGCGATTCATGCAGCGGATAACTTTTGATATACTTCCCCTGGTCAGGATCAAAAGAGAGCAGAACCTCTTCCGGTTGGGCATTATCAGGGTTAATCACTCCGAAACAATAGCGGAAATGTCGGTTCACGTCAAAATCGGGCGGATAATCGAACCGGCGTGAAGTCGTCTGAAAATCAAGTACCCGATCTAACCCGAAGGTTTTAATCCGCTTATCAGCCATATCCCTGGCAACGAGGTACCACCTTCCGCGCGATTCTTTCAGCGCGTATGGCGCTACCTCGCGAACCGAAGGTTCTCCTTCGTCGAATTTCTGGTGTTTCAGATCGAGGACAATCCGGCTTTTGATTGCATGAAGCAGTCCGTAAAAATGATGCGTTCCTTGCGTCGCACGCTTTTCAAAGTACATGAACCGACCAATATCACCCGCCACACGCAGCGAATTCAGGGTGTCGAGCGACTCAATCATGCGGTTGTTCAGATCAGATTGCTCATCATTTTCGATATAATATACACGCTTCGAAAAATCATATGCGATAGTTACTTTAAAATTTTCACTGATCTCTTTCAAATCGCGCTGAAACGTGCGGAGCGACATTTTATGAGTGCGATCCTGAAGCGCCGTTTCCTGTTCCAGAAAATCGTTGATTTCGGCAAAAGTGGCATACTGACTCCTGCGGAGTTTTCTGATAATGGTAAGATACCTGAAAATATAGTCCTGCTTTGCCATAACGAATTATTTATTTTGAGCGCCAACTCTCCAGCCTGAAGAAAATATTTTATCCTGTACAAACCCCGGTCATTTTTGACCTGACTGGAAAGCATTCCAAAGGTACGGTAATGGAAAGCATCCGTTTCAAAATTCTTCCACCGGGAATGCGCTTCCATAACTGCTCGGTTTCATCATAGTACCAATCTTCTTCTTCTCTGAGTTCAATCTCCTCGCTGTCGAAAGTTTTTCCCTGCAACGGATCATCAATCACCCATGCGCAACCGCTCCGCCGACCAACTTTGATGGCAGCTTCGATTGTAGCAAATTCCCTGATTTCTACTTTTTTATTGATTGCTTTTTTCCCTTTGAATAATTTCAGATAGATCATAGTTTATCTCCTTTCATTAATTGTTTTTCAATAATGAAACAAAGATATTCCGTGCATACGACAAAACATGACGTGGTTTATTTGTTTTAGAGAAATTGTATCTATTGAAATAATAGAAGGCATTTAGAACTCAAGGGAGAAAAAAACGTAAAAGACAATTGGCATGAAAGCTAATACAGAAGAAAAAATGTCATCAGAACATTCGACGCCTGCTTTAGCTGCAAGATGAACAATCTTTTAAAATAAAAACAACATGAAAACACTTTTTATGCACCTTCCGATGCCGCTCCAGGTTACATTTTCCGGTTTCATCGCCTTTAATCTTACCTTTGCTGAAAACAAAAAAGGTTTCCAAATGTCACACAACACAATTTTAAATTCTATGAAAGGCATAATAATATTGTGCTTTTTATCTCTTTCGGTTTTTTTTACACAATCAGCCCAGGCGCAGTTTGTGAAAGGCGCCGACATTGGCTGGCTGGAACAGATGGAAGCGACAGGGTATAAATTTTATGACAGCGCCGGAGTTCAGAAAAACTGTTTGCAGATACTCAAAGATAAAGGGATCAACACAGTTCGGTTGCGTGTTTGGGTCAATCCTTCAAGTGATAAAACCAGCGGACATTGCAGCAAAAATGAGGTTGTAACCATGGCAATTCGCGCAAAGGATATGGGGATGAGAGTGATGATTGATTTTCATTACAGCGATTCGTGGGCAGATCCCGGAAAACAAACCAAACCCGCAGCCTGGGCAAACCATTCTTTCAGCGAGTTACTTACAGATGTTTACAATCACACCTTTGAAGTTCTCGATACGCTGAAAAAAAGCGGCGTAACTCCTGCCTGGGCTCAGATTGGAAATGAAATTACCTGGGGAATGTTGTGGCCCGACGGAAAGACAGACAACTGGCTTCAACTGGGACAACTGCTCAACAAAGGGTACGATGCAACAAAAGCGGTGGATAGTTCTATTAAAGTGATTGTTCACGTTGATCAAGGGAACAACAACAGCCGATTCCGAACTTTCTTTGACAACGCAAAAGCCCGCGGCGTAAGGTATGATATTATTGGGTTATCCTATTATCCCTATTGGTTAGGCAGCGATTATACTGCAACTATCAACGACCTTGGAAACAATCTGAACGATATGGTTTCACGGTATGCAAAAGAGGTGATGGTGGTAGAGGTTGGCGGCGATTATCTAAAAGTCCAGAATACCTACGATATGCTTCTGGCTGTGATTGAAAAGGTAAGGGCGGTTCCCGACAACAAAGGGCTGGGAGTGATTTACTGGGAACCCGAAGGAGAAAAAAGCTGGAGCGGTTACCAGTTGAGCTGCTGGAGCGCTAATGGAAAACCCACCGCCGCTTTGGATGCCTTCCTTTCTCATGGCACAGGATTGAATATGATAAATTACCCTTCCGGTTTCAACTTTTTTCCAAATCCCTGCTACGGTGGATTGTTGAACTTTGAATTTAAGACTTCGACAGGTCTGCATGACGTCAAAATTTATGATATAACCGGCAGGTTGATGAAACAACAAAAAATGGCGGATTCGTCCGAAACTGCAATGAATTTGGATCTTTTGCCGGGGATATACCTGGTAAATGTTAACTCTGGAAAGTATTCTGTGGTTCAGAAACTCGTTGTCAGACAGTAAAATTAAGATTGTCATGATAGTCCCGCCTTCACAGAGTTATTCGAGTTCACCGCAGTTTTATCTTTTACCGGAGTATTTCAAAAATGCGCCGATGAAAATTTTCTTCCTTTCAATCAGTTTCCTATTTTTTCTGACCCTCATTTCCGGTTGCCGAAAATCACAAACATCTGTTGTGGATTCGCCAAACGTGGATTCCTTATACAAGGAAAAATTCGATCAGGCTTATGGAACAGATTCGCTTCAGACTTATGATCTTTACTTGCCTCAGGGACGTAGTCAGCAAACGAAGGCTATCATTTTAATTCATGGAGGAGGCTGGGTTTCGGGCGAAAAAGCCTATTGTAAATATTATGCCGTAAGATTTGCCGGATTCGGGTTTGCAGCAATATCAATGAATTACAGATTGGCAAACGGTTCTGTTCATTATGAGGATATGCTTGACGATATCGGCTCAATGATTGAATGTGTTCTGAAGAATGCCAGACAATGGGGCATAAGCAGCTCTGAAATTGCACTTTTCGGATACAGCGCCGGCGGGCACCTTGCCTTATTATATTCCTATTCGAGAAACAGCGACAGGAAAATCACATCTGTTATTTCGCTTGCCGGACCTACTGATTTACAAGATAGCCTGCTCTGGCATTACCCCGGATTGTATGACGAAATCAAGCTGATGACCGGCGATTCATCGCCGGAAAACTGGGAAAAAGCAACCCCGATTCACTATATCAGCAGCGCAATTCCTTCAACATTCCTTATTCATGGTACTATTGACAGCGTGGTGCCTTTTTCCCAGTCGGTTAAATTGAGTCAGGCGATGAAAAATTCATTTGCCCACCAAAAGCTGTTACTAATGGAAAATCAAACCCATTACTTTTCTCCTGAAGCTACCGAAAGAATGCTGGTTGAAACAAATGACTTTCTTCGGCTCCCGCAATGACGGAATTAGGGTGCCCTGACGGCTTCGGATAGTGATTTTATCGGAAAAATGTTTTTACTTTGCACCGCCCGTGGAAATATTATATCTGATAGCGCCGGTTATACTCTCGTTTTTAATTCTGGTTGTTCCTGCCAGGATTCGCTTCGCATATTCAGTTACATTTACCCTCTTCGTAGCAATACTAACCTCCATACCGGCGATAAGAGTACTGTTGAATCCCGCTAATCCTGCTTTCACTTTCATTGCAGGAGGCTCGCTTGGTTCTATCACTTTTACCCTCGACAGCCTCAGCTCATTCTTTGTTCTGATTACCAATTTCACAGTAATTACCGGAATGCTTTATTCTGATGGATACCTCCGTCCGTACCAGTTGACCAAACGCCAGGAACAACTTTCATTGCACTATTACTGTTATTCATGGCTGCATCTTTCAATGCTTGCCGTTCTGCTCCTTCGCGATGGAACAGCCTTCCTTATAGCATGGGAACTGATGGCAGTTTCGTCGTTTATGCTGATACTGTTTGAAGCTGAAAAACGTTCCACCCTCAAAACAGCCGTCAATTATCTGATTCAAATGCATGTCGGACTTGTAATGCTGATCGTCGGCTTTCTGATAGTTGAAGCCGATACCGGCAAATTTGGTTTCGATGGTCTCCGGATTTTTTTCTCCAGTCATCCCAACGCGCCTATCTTTTTTCTGTTTTTTGCAGGGTTCGCAGTAAAAGCCGGGTTCATCCCTTTTCATACCTGGTTGCCCGAGGCGCATCCGGCTGCGCCATCACACGTTTCCGGGGTCATGTCGGGCGTGATGATCAAGATGGGGATTTATGGAATCGTTCGCGTTCTTACCGATGTTCAAACGGATCTTTACATCATTGGCATCATCATCACAATCGTGGGAACCCTTACCGGATTGTATGGCATCATGCTCTCGGTGGTACAAACCGACCTGAAAAAACTGCTGGCATATTCAACAATCGAAAACGTCGGGATCATTGGCATTGGCATTGGCATTGGAACCATCGGACTGGGATCAAACAATCACACCATTGCCCTGCTCGGCTTTGGCGGCGGATTGTTTCACGTTTTAAATCACTCACTTTTCAAATCGTTGTTGTTTTATGGAGCCGGTTCGATTTATAAAGCAACGCATACCCGTAATATCGAACAACTTGGCGGTTTGATCCACAAGACGCCACGCACTGCTGGGTTGTTCCTGTTTGGTTCAATCGCCATCTGCGCGCTTCCTCCGCTCAACGGTTTCATCTCCGAAATCCTCATCTATTATGGATTGTTCGCAGGATTGCAGTCAGCCTCTGTTTTTCAAACCCTCTCGATGATGATGGTCATTGTTGCGCTCGCGCTCATTGGCGGACTCGCCATATTTGGATTTTCCAAAGCCTTCGGTATAACATTTCTGGGGTCGTCCCGGTCTGAAATTCATGTTGAAGAGAATGTAATCGGCAGCGGTATGCTATTTCCTAAATTGCTGATTGCCGCCCTCATTCTGCTTATCGGTTTTGCTCCCATGTTGTTTTTATCCCCGGTAATTGACATGATCGGCTCCCAGTTTCACCTGCGAGCCGGCATTGTTCTAATCCCGTTGATGAACGCTCTGACAAAGATCAGCCTCGTTGGGATGATCCTTCTGATGGTTATTGTCGTCATCTTTATTATTCGCAGGATGCTGCATATTGCAGAAAAAACCGAATTTGGCCCCACCTGGGGATGTGGTTATACGGCGGCAACTTCGAGGCAACAATATACAGCATCTTCGTTTGCAGCCAATTTTACCGAACTTGCCGATCCGATTCTTGGTGGAAAGGATGATTTCCGCACAGTTCATGCCGAAGAGTTATTCCCGGCGCCGCGAAAATATTTCCGCCGGACAGGTGATGTTTTCACAACCGCTATCAACAAAATCATTGAATTTTCGATGTTGGGGCTGAAAAAAATCGCGAGGCTGCAAACCGGAAATATCCAGCATTATATTCTCTATGCCTTTATTTTTATGCTGATAATCTTTGTGTTACTTTATCTGAATCTGATATGACCGGCTTTATCCTGGCAATAATCACCGCGATTTTTTTCCCCGGCGTTATCCTGCGGGTGAAAAGTATCGCCAGTGGACGTAAGGGACCGGGAATACTTCAGCCTTGGAAAAATATCTATGTCCTGCTGCATAAAGGAAGCGTGATCAGCACAACTACAAGCTATATTTTCAGAATGGCTCCGGTGGTATATCTGTCCACTATTCTTTGCGCTCTCCTGCTGTTACCCTTTCCAGGGATGCCGTCGGTTCTTGGATTTGAAGGCGATTTCGTTTTATTTGCCTATCTTCTTGCTCTTGGAAAATTCCTTTTTATACTTGGAGCGCTCGATACCGGAAGCAGCTTTGAAGGCATGGGCGCCAATCGCGAAGCGCTCTATTCAATGTTAGCCGAACCTGCATTCTTTATTCTTTTTGGAACACTTTCGCTGCTAACCGGTCATACCTCGATGCAGCAGATATTCGAATCATTTCAGTTTGCCGGACATAGTTCGTTCATTATTGGATTTATTGCCGTTTATCTGCTTGTTCAGATTGCCATGGTCGAAAACAGCCGGATGCCGGTTGACGATCCTAAAACACACCTCGAACTCACAATGATCCATGAGGTGATGATTCTCGATCACAGCGGATTCGATTTGGCTTTGATGCACATCGGCGCTGCGCTGAAATTTTCAATTTATGGGTTGCTCATCGCCAATTTCCTGATTCCGGTAGATGGCGTCCAGATGATCAGCGATGCAGGAATGAGGATTACCGGTGGAACCAGCGGCATAGTGCATCTCGGCGCCAATGGCTGGATTATGATTTCGCAGGTATGTATTTACTTTGTTTTGCAAGCGGTTTTTGCCGCACTCATCGGATTGATGGAATCTTTCAGAGCGAGGAAAAAACTGGCGCGAAACCCACAATTTATTGTCACCCTGAGCTCAATTGCCCTCGTGGCATTTATCCTTGTTTTGTTAATCACTTTTAAAATGATCAGATAAATGGATGTCCTGCTCATCATCGTGTTTGCCGTTACGCTCATTTATCTCAGCATGACCGAACGGTTTCCGATTTATGCCGGGCTGATCGGCTTTCAGGGCATGGTTTTATTCGCGTTGTCGTTTCTCAAACTGGATACCATAACCCTCGCCACACTTCTGTTTGTCGCTATCGAAACACTCGTATTCAAGGTTATTGTCGTCCCCTCCCTTTTGTTCCGAATCATCAGTAAAACCGGGGAAACCCGCGTTCATGAAAAAGCGCTTCCGGGATTTTATTCGTTGTTGTTTATCTCAATGGGGCTTTTGCTGAGCATCGTTATTTCATTTTCGCTGAAAACTTCCCCATCAAACATGATTTATTTTATCGTGGCTTTTTTCGCAGTTTACACGGGGATGTTTATGATTATCTCTCATCGGAAGATATTTTCGCACCTGGTCGGGTTCCTCGTTATCGAGAATGCCGTGCTCCTATTGTCCCTGGCTATCGGAAGCGAAATGCCCATGCTGATCAACATTGGGATTCTGTTAGACATCTTTGTCAGCGTGCTGATATTGGGAATTTTCGTGATGCGGCTGAAGTCGCATGCGAGCGAGCTGACGATGCTGAAGGATGATTAGGAGGTAGCGCGGTGGCGAAACAAATGGAAAGCGAAGAAGAATAATAAGTAAACAAAAGCCATGGAAAACAATTCGCAGATCATCATTTATACCACCGAAAAAGGCGAAACAAAATTAGAAGTGCGCTTAGAAAATGAAACCGTTTGGCTTACTCAAAAGCTGATGGCAGAACTGTTTCAAACTACGGTTCCTAATATAAACATGCATCTGAAAAATATTTTCAAAGAAGGTGAATTAAACCCAAAAGCAACTATTAAGGATTTCTTAATAGTTCGTTCTGAGGGAAACAGGGAGGTAAATCGCAGTATTGAATATTATAACTTAGATGCAATAATATCAGTAGGTTATCGCATCAAATCAACTGTGGCAACCCGTTTCAGGCAATGGGCTACCAAACATATAAAGGAATATATTGTAAAAGGTTTTGTGCTTGACGATGAGCGGCTTAAAAACCCCGATTTGCCTTTTGACTATTTTGAAGAATTACTCAGACGCATTCAGGATATTCGTACATCCGAAAGGCGTTTCTACCAAAAAATAACAGATATTTATGCCACAAGCGTTGATTACGACCCAACAGACGAAAACAGCATCATGTTTTTTCAAACCGTTCAAAATAAAATGCACTGGGCTATTACCGGCAAAACCGCAGCAGAAATAATTGCCGAAAGGGCAGACAGTAAAAAACACAATATGGGTTTAACCAACTGGAGAGGCGCAAAACCCAGGAAACAGGATGTAAGTATTGCAAAAAACTATTTGAATGAACCCGAACTCTCAGCGCTCAATAATTTAGTGGAGCAATACCTTGTATTTGCCACTGGTCAAGCAATGCGCAGAATACCTATGTATATGAAAGACTGGATTGAAAAGCTACATGGATTTCTCAAATTAAACGACCGTAATATTTTAACCCATGCAGGGAAAATGTCGCATCTGTTGGCTGTCGAAAAAGCTGAAAAAGAATACGACAAGTACAATTTGCAAATCAACAATTCTTTTGAAAGCGATTTCGATAAAGCCATAAAAAAACTGGAAGCTCCCAAAAAGAAAAAAGATAAATGATAGCCCATTGTAAAGAACTTGGTTTTCCACCCGTTTGGAAAGTTAAAGACAATACTGTTTCAGTAACTTTTCCTGATGTGGTTGTTCCTTTTAATTACAATGAGGGAATAACCAAAGCCACGGGTGACTATTTATCATGACAGCAGAATCAATATGACGACATCCGCAATTATACTCACAGGTTTTTTCATCGTTTCGGCGTTGACCGGATTGGCGGTTGGATTGGTAAAATCGAAGCCCCTTATCCGTGTTCTGACCATCTTTTACACAATCGTTCATATCTCCTTCTCTTGCTTTGGCTGGCTGCATCAGGGTGAAACCGTACTCGAATATTTTACCTTCGATCCGCTGGGGCTGCTTTTACTTTCAATCCTTTCAATCCTCACAATCACCACGGTCTATCATGGATTTATTTATTTAAAAAATGACTCCCCCGGCGTTTATTCCATGTACCATGCCGCTTTGATTGCTCTGATTGCTTCGATGTCGGGCGCTTACCTTGCCAACGGGATGACAACTGTGTGGATTTTTGTTGAAGCAACTACCCTTGCCGTAGCCGCGTTGATCTACCACGACCGTACCTCGCTCGCGCTTGAGGCAACCTGGAAATATGTTTTCGTCTGTTCCATTGGGATCGCGCTTGCATACCTTGGCATCCTGTTCCTTGGCTTTACTGTGCAGGACGCACGTTTGCTTCATCTATCCTTTGACGCCATAACCGAAATCGCCAGGCTTGCCAATCCGCTATATCTGAAAATTGCGTTCGTTTTTATCCTCGTCGGTTACAGTACCAAGATGGGTTTATTCCCAATGCATACCGTTACTGTTGACGCCCATACCGTGGCGCCGCCGCCTATCAGCGCTTTCATCTCAACTACTTTGATGAATGTGGGTTTTCTCGCTATTTTTCGCATTTATGTGTTGTTTTCGGCTACTGCCATCCTCCCTTTTATGAATCATGTTCTGATCATTTCCGGAGTTCTTTCGCTCGTTGTTTCAGCCGGCTATATGCTCAAGGCAAAGCACAACAAACGCATGCTGGCATATTCGAGTCTCGAAAATATGGGCATCGTTGCAATTGCTCTTGGTATTGGCGGCATTGGCTATTATGCGGCTGTCCTCCATATCGTATTACATTCATTCACCAAAGCCGGTTTGTTTTATCAGATCGGACAATCATACAAAGTAATGGGTACATACCAACTTGATGAATCGGGAAATTATATGAACCTCTACCCTGCGGGCGCTACTGCCCTGCTACTTGGTTTTCTCTGTATTACCGCCATTCCTCCTTCAGGGATGTTTATTTCAGAATTGTATGTGATGAAGGCGCTCGTATGGACAAATTCCTGGTGGTTGCTCGCTGTATTCGCACTTTTGCTTTGCTTTGTGATGTATGCTCTTGTAACCCGGGTGTTGCACATCGTTTATTCTCAACCACGCGAGAAACCACTGCATGAGTTGCAAAAGGTTAATCCGTGGCAAACAGTTACACAATATATACTTTTCGGTATGGTCATTTTTATCTGTTTTGCGCAACCGTCGCCATTCCGCGAGCTCATCAATTCAATTATTCAGTCGCTTCCAAAATGATGACAAACAATCTTTTTACCGAAATTTTTGCAAATCCGGCAACCATACCGATCGCTGATATCCCGACGCTTGATTATCCTGAATTTTCAGCGTTTATTGATCTTCTGATGGGGGAAGAAGGAACCCACTGCCTTGCCTATTTCGTAATTCCACAACCCGAAAAATACAAATTCTTCTGTTGCATGGCTGCCGATGAAAATCATGCTATGGTTTTAATTTCCCATGAACATCCACGTGAACCCTTACTTTCATTGCCATCACTTTCAGCAAACCATTTTCAGTTTCACCTGTTTGAAAGGGAAATCAATGAAAATTTTGGAATTGAATTTCCCGGACATCCGTGGATGAAACCCATCCGGTATCCCTTCAACCGTGCCAACCATTCTGCGGTGATGAATAACTATCCTTTTTATTCCATCGAAGGGGATGCTATACATGAAGTTGGAGTTGGTCCAATTCATGCCGGAATTATCGAACCGGGTTACTTCCGGTTTATATGTCATGGCGAGCATGTTCATCACCTCGAGATTCACCTCGGATATCAACATCGGGGGGTGGAACAGTTGTTCATAGCCAAACCAGGGTTGCTGCAACAATCTGTACTGGCTGAAAGCATTGCCGGAGATACCGCAGTCGGTCATTCGCTTGCCTTTGCCGGATTGGTTGAATCTCTTGCTGAAATTGATATCCCGGCTTCTCTGAGCCGGGAGCGAATCATTGCCCTCGAACTTGAACGTATTGCCGTCCATATCGGCGACACGGCAGCCATTTGCACCGATATTGCCTATCAATTCGGTCAGGTTGTTTGTGAAGCGCTTCGAACCATTGTGATAAATACTACCCAGTTGTGGTGCGGAAACCGTTTTGGCAAAGGGATGATCCGCCCAGGCGGAACAAATTATCCGCTCACTGCAACGGTTATTCGTGCAATCCTTGAAAATCTCCGGGAGGTTGAAGAACGGTATTCCCAGATTACCGACAGGATTTTTTCTCTTCCCAGCGTTTTGGGACGTTTTGAGGGCGTCGGAAAAGTAACTACCATGCAGGCTTCACTCGCCGGTTCAGTTGGCATGGCGGCGCGCAGTTCGGGTATGTACCGCGATATTCGCTGGTCGCACCCATTTGCCGCATATATTGATCAACCTTATGAACCTGTGATGATTCCTCATGGCGACGTATGGGCGCGGGCTATGTTGCGGCAGATGGAGGTGGAACAGTCGGTTGCCGTTATCCGGAAAATGCTCGAATTGGTAAACGACCATGATCAGATTTCAAGACCCGATTATAATTTGAATTTCAAGCCCGCATCCCTGGCGATTTCACTGGTAGAAGGCTGGCGCGGAGAAATATGTCATGCCGCCATAACCGATCAAACCGGTAAAATCATCCTTTACAAAGCGAAAGACCCATCTTTCCATAACTGGATGGCTCTTGCCCTCGCAGTACGAAATCAGGAAATTTCCGATTTTCCGTTGTGCAATAAGAGCTTTAATCTGAGCTATTGCGGAAATGATCTTTAGTTGGCAAGTTGGCAAGTTGGCAAGGGGGCAAGTTGCCAAGGGGGCAAGGGGGCAATGATTCAAACGTTTAATGCCATCCCGGTGGGGTGGAATTATAATGGAATAACGGAAACCTAACCTGGACAAGCCAGAACAAAACAGGTTTATAAAAGTTGGTTATAAATATTTCCCGTATAAAAGTAGAGCTAAGGGATAAAAAATTGAACCACGGAGACATGGAAAGCATGGAGAAACACGGAGGTTTTTTAATTCTTTCAACTCCGTGTAACTCCGTGTAATCCGTGTCTCCGTGTTAAAAGATGAGATGCAGAAAGTCATCAAAAATATTATGCCAAAAAAAGCGTCAAAATAAAAGATAAGGTAATAATTTATACAATAACCCAAAAATCACGGCATGCCAGTTAAAGAATTCAACATCTTTCGCCGCCACGGGCGCCAATATGTACCCGACCTGCGTAATGTCACCCTCCCGGAAATCTTCCGCGGCAGACCGGTTATCAGTCCCGATATCACCAGTGCAGAATCAGAACATGTATTCAACCTTTGCCCGGTTGGCGCCATTGGAACCGCTCCATGTACTATTGATCTGGGAAAATGTGTATTCTGTAAGGAGTGCGAATTTGCCATTCCAGGAAAAATCTGGTTTACAAATGATTATAAAATAGCGACCAACCATCGTGAAGGTTTAATTATTATTCAGGGCGAAGACAAACCGGTTAAAATTGATTCTGGATTTGTGCGTAAGGAAATTCCTGCATTATTCAAACACGCTCTGAAACTACGTCAGGTTTCGGCTGGCGGCGATAATTCGGCTGAAATGGAACTGAATGCCGCCGGAAATGTCAATTTCGACATGGGGCGTTTCGGAATTGAATTTGTCGCCTCACCGCGTCATGCCGACGGAATCGTTATCACCGGACCAATAACCGAAAATATGGCAGAAGCTCTTCAGATTTGCTACGATGCTATACCATCGCCTAAAATTATCATCCTCGCAGGCGCCGACGCCATCAGTGGCGGAATTTTCAGTCAAAGCAAGTCGCTTCAACGGAAATTCCTTGATAAATACACGGTTGATTTGTACGTTCCCGGCAACCCGCCTCATCCGTTGACTTTCATCAATGGGTTGCTTGATTTGACAGGTCGGTAAAAAAAGATATTTGACTACCTACAATAGAAAAACGAACGAGAGTCATGGTCTAAAAAGGAGGAATAAATAAAGGAGGAATAAGATTTTGCTAAAAAAACCCCTGATGTTTTTCAATTTTGATCAGCGATTTATCTGATGAATGCCAAATTCAATCCCGAACCGCAAGCCACTCCAATTGATTGTGGTTGTGGATTTTTCTCCATCTTCGTTTCTGATCTTTCCTCCAGAGTTAACAAAATATCCTATGAAGAATCCGGCTTTAAAATATTTCAATTGGTAGGATACAACGGCGCGGGGTTCAATGAAAAAACCAAAAGCCGAGTAATGAGCGGTAGAAGAGAAGGTGGTATCGGCTACATTCATCTCCTCATTCAACTTGAGGAACGACGCCACCAAGCCAATGTTTGCCTCGAGATCAACACGTAGTGAATGATAGTCGTAAATTCGGAAACCATTAAGCATGCCAATGGTATGACCGGTAACAATGTTATCGAAACGGTAGCTTCCTGAATAATCGCTTGAGGCGATGCGACTTCCGGTGGAATTCCATGCGTACAAAACGCCTATTTTATACTTGTTTGACAACTGAACGGCAAAATGGCCGCCAAGCTGCCAGGTCATCGGAAAATTGGTGGTGATTTGCGTACTAAAAGGAATCTGCACCTGAAGATCGGCATTCATTTTTTTCAAATCGCCCATTGCATAACCTGCCCTCCCTGCTGAAAACATCAGCTCAACCCGTTGTGCCTGCAAATGAAGGAAGGCAACGACAATAATAAAAATAAGGAGTGAATGCCTGACCATATCCTTAGAAAATAATGAGTTTTTTCCCGCCGCTATAATAAATGGCGTTCTTCTTGATCCGAAGATCGGTAGTGATGTTATTTGTCACGGTTGGATTCTGAAACTGCAACGTTCCCGTATTCAAATCAATTACCTTGAAATGAGTGGCTGTTTTGCCCAGAATATGCCCATTGGCGAAGTCAATGTTGCAGATGTTGTCGAAATCCGGCACAAAACTGCCCTCGGTTGTCCAGGTTTCACAATCCTTTGTAAACATGGTCTGATCAATAAGTATCCTTGCCTTTGATGGTCTCGCAGGCTCAAATGCGTAATATTTAAAGGTTCCTGGTTGCGAGGAGGACGCCCATTTTTCCTGCAATGTGCCGGAGGTGAGTTTATAAAGATACAGGTATCCTGCCTCAACAAAAATGAACTGTCCATCGGCGGAAATTATTGTTCGGTCGCCATAAGTTGGTAGTGTTTGCTGAGCAACAGCGCTCTGGTTTAGAAAATCATAAACTACAAACCTGGTTCCCGTGATGATGGATGCCAGCCCGTTATCGGCAATCGAGACGATCCCGGTTTCAGCCCCTGCCCCGATCACATCGCCGCTTGGAACCCAGGTTGATTGGTTTGTTGTGAGATCATAGAACAGATAGGAAAAATCAGAAATCCCGGTTGCGGCAAGAAGGTACTTCCCGTTTGGCGAAACGGCAAAAGTATAAAACCACCCGATGGAAGTGGTGATCGAATCGGTAATGGCGCCTGTTTCGATGGAGTATTCATTGATATCGTTGGATGAACCGGTATAATAGATAAATGGTCCATCAGGGGAAAGAAAGCGGTAGAAGAAAAACGAATTCAGCCCAACATAAGTCTCCACTTCACCCGAGTAATCATCCCAGGCAACCTGGTCGGTAAACCAGGCTGGAAGCTGAGCGGGTATAGCGGCAACGTGAAACCTGTAATAAGAGGGAAAGATGGTTCCTGTCGCTTCATAAGCGGTATCGTTGATATTACTTACCGACCCAAAGTACTGAATGTCCAATGACCCGCTGGGAATGGCATAGATGCGGTAACCGCCGCAATTTGCCGCATAATGTGTTTTTTCCCATCTGAGCAGCGGGAAACCGCGGTTCGATGGAGCGACTGTGACGACTGGCAGGTCGGGGGAGGCGGTTTCGCCCCCGTTTACAAATGGATAAAAAATCGATCCGGTGGGATCGCCAATGTAAGTTTGAACTGTATAGCTTGCATATTCTCCAACATACTGAGGATCATCAGCCTCATAATGGTTAGTTCCGGCAACAGATGCAAATACAACGCTTTGCGACATGCCCACTGATCTTGAGAATACTACCTTTTTAATATTCTGCACATTCGATGGAACATCCATGAAAACTTTCATTTTGTTATTTGACCTGTCGAATTTCACATCGGGATAAAAGGTGATTTGTTCCCGCAGTACTACGAGGATAAAATCCTTTCGAGCCAGAAAGCCCTCGGTTCCCAATGCATCGCCGATGCTACCCGATCCGGTATTGATTCCGATCTCCACGGTCATCGTATAAATACCATCCTTATGAATATAGGTAAGGGGTTCAATATAAAAACTGTTACCGCTGTTTTGTACATATTTTTCTACGCCATCAATGTACAACCTGTGGAAGAGGACAGAATGGTTTTCGCAAACCACATCGACATTATAATACTGGTTGTTGTTGATTACCAGAATTGTATCGGAGTGTCCCCGAATGGTAATCTGAACGTTTGATGGAGGTTTGGCGCTAAGATCAAGAAAGTAATCTCCTTTTGGTTTGAATTCGCATGAGGTATAAAGTACCAGGCTGAACAGGAGGAAAAAAAACAGTAGCCGGGGCGGCTTCATAGGTTTTAATTTAAACCACAAATATAACTGAATCACCTGAACATTATACACACGAACCTGCAACAGCTATGGTTTACTTTCAATACCTTTATTTGCGTTCATTGGAAAAAGACAAAACAGACGACAAATTGATAACGTATTTTTGCTGCGTAAAGAAAAAAATGCCGCCAAACAAAACAGCACATTTGCAAACCGCGCCAGCCGGGCGTCATACTAAAAAACAAACCTCGAAAAGACTTAACGTGACATTTTCACTTAAATCGCATAATATACTATTTATTTGATTGATTTTACAAAGTATTGTTTATATTTGCGTGAAATATTCACGTAATACAAAATATTATGTTAGTCAGATTTGTAATTGAGAACTTGTTCTCTTTCGGAGAAAGAAAAGAGTTTACAACTATACCTAATAATAGACTTAAAACGCTTGAACATCATAAATACAAATATGATGATTTCTGCATTTTAAAAACTGCTTCAATTTATGGTGCAAATGGCGCTGGTAAATCTAATCTTATAAAATCACTTGAATTATTTCAGAAACTAATTGTAAAAGAAAAAATCCCGTTTAGACTAAAAGATTCAAAGTTTAAGTTTAATAATTCTGAGGATAGCCAGAATCAAATATTTGCCATTGAATTTATTCAAGATAATGTGGCTTTTTATTATAGTATTATTCTTAATGAAAATACTATAATGACCGAGGAATTATACTTATCTGGTTTAGGAAAGAAGAATGACATTCTGATATATGAGCGAAAAACAAATAAAGATGACAGTACAAGTATAGTCTTTCTGGAAGCATTTGAGAAAGATGAAAAAAGTCAAGTTTTAAAATCCGTATTACTTGAAGAATTTGTAAAGCCAAATGAACCTATTCTAAAACTTCTTTCCAATAGAGACAATAAGTTTTTAACCCCGGTAAAGATTGCATACAAATGGTTTGAAGATACACTTCAAATTATTACGCCATGTTCAAAGCCAGGAGCTTTAGCTCATAAAATTGATATTGACAGCGAATTTAAGAGTTATGCAAAAGATTTAATGTGCTCATTTAACATTGGAATTACTGAGTTGACTTCTGAGAAAAAAGATATAAAGGAGTTTTTCGGAGAAGATAATGAGAAAGAACTTGACAGTCTGATAAAAGATGTTGAGGAGTCTCCAAAGAAGATGATAGGGCTTAGAACCAACAAGGGAGATGAACTTATTGTTGTAAAAGAAGATGGCAAAATATGGGTCAAAACCTTAAAAGTTGGACATCTCGGCAAAAGAGATAAATTGGCGCTTTTTAATCTGGATGAAGAATCGGATGGTACAGTCAGACTTTTAGATTTTGTACCTGCATTTAAAAGTGTAATTTCTAGTGAAAAAGTATTTGTTATTGATGAAATTGAACGAAGCATTCACCCACTTCTTATCAAAGAATTAGTCCAAAAGTTCTCTTTAGACAAAAATACAAAAGGTCAATTGATCTTCTCTACCCATGAATCAAACTTATTAGACCAGGAAATATTTAGACAAGATGAAATTTGGTTCGCAGAGAAAAACAAAGGAGGCTCAACTGACTTATACTCGCTGAATGATTTTAAAGAACATAAAACAATTGATATTCAAAAGGGGTATTTAGCGGGGAGATATGGTTCTATTCCATTCTTAGGGAATTTGCAGGATTTAAATTGGCATAACGATGATACTAACCAAAAAAATGTAGTGAACAAGCGAATTGGAACTTAGCTCAAAGTAATCCTTGCTTTGAAGTATGGCTGTATTATCATCTCCACACAGATAAGCCAGATTTCGCTAAATCTGAAATATGTGCTGAATGGAAAAAGTTAGTTAACAGATTGATCAAGGGCGGCTTTGATTCCAGGAAACATCCAATCTACATAATGTCAGCGAGTAAAAATGCACCCCAAAATTTTATTGTAATTGAAGGGAAGCCTGATGTTGGTTCAACAGAAGTATTTAATCTGGCAAACTCAATAATACCGTTAGTTAGCTCAAAATTGGAAATGTATGTAACTGATGAAAAAACAGTTTAAACAATTAAAATAATTAAGGAAAGGAGAACAAAATGAAATCGCCATTATTGGATAAAACGATTGAAATCATTTACAAGGAATTGAGTGGAATTATTGCCGTGAATAATTATTCGGAATATTCGGCAAAAAAAATTGAAGTTGATAAAGTCACTCAAACCGTTTTCAGAACGTACAACGGGGAAAAACTGAGCAGGTTGGTTCTGGAGCAATATACGATCAACAGCAAAGCTTATGGGGTAGTTCTAACAATCTATCCTCAGCCTGAATTTGGAATCCCGATTTTTACATTTCAACTCGGAGGGCAAATCCCCGACAGGGCAATTTTTGTTTTGGATATGATACCTGTAATCAATTCAGAAGCAATTTCACCGGTTTCCGCGCTTTACAATAAGTACGCTTCCGAGATGAAAAATTTGGGAACTTCACAGGAATGGATGAACAAAATCGCCTCGCGTAACGCCCTTGTTTGTCAATATAAACCACTTGAACCCGATCAAATAATTAGTTCATTAACAGATTATCTGCAACTGTGGAAAGAAAAATTTTATCTGCCCGCTGAACCAATTACCGTAGAAGATGATAAAAAAGCGGCAATAGAAACCATTTTAATGTTTAAGAAAACCCTTCAGGCAAATGACGCCGGGATAGATATCTATCGGAAAAAATTTGGCGAATCAATGGTGGCTGCTCTTGAAAATGCTGCATTCGGCGCATATCCTTCGTTGGAAACTTCCGGGGAAAATGAAAATATTCCGGCAATTCCATTAGAAATAAGCGCTGAAAATGATTCACCTGTAAAATGGACTGATGAAGCAGAGCAGTATTTGGAGGAAGCGCCAAAGTTTGTCCGTTCAAAAATCAGGACAAATGCAGAAAAAAAGGCGATGGAATTGGGGATAAAAACGATAACCCGCGAGTTCGTTGAAAATTTAAGAAAGTAAAATTATTGAAATCTAATAGCCTGGCGGCTGCTTTCTAATTTTGTTGAAATTTACAATTTAGCCTTCTCCCAATTTGATTGCATTACAGAATAACTTTGCAGTTTTTATTTTCTCAATCTTACGATGAATATCATAAGAATAAGTCGCACTTGTATTGTCGAGATATTCGTAAATTGTTAACGACCTCTCGTACATTTCCCTCTTTTTATCATTGTCAATATCTCTGTTTTCAGGTTCTTCTGCAAGTAGAAAAAGGATATCTGCAAGTTTTTCAAAGTTGTCGGCGTTCATTTTTCTGGAACTCTGGAGCGTTGTAACAAGGTTTTCTGCCGGAATGGAAACCAGGTCGGTAATATTCAAGCCGGATTCGTTTTTTAATGCTTGTCCGGCTGCTTCAATTCCATCGCCAACCTGACCCTGAGATTTTAGCCCAATCAGATCTGCGAGTATTTTTCCTAGCGCCTGTCCAAGCTGGTCTATTTGTCTTTTTATAAAGTCTTCCTGTTGCAATTGTAAATCTTTTAATCTGGTTTATTCATGATTATTCTAACCACTTTCCATCAGATGATTCTCAACAATTCGCAAGTTAAAGAAACCGCAATTTGCTTTACGATTCCGATTTCAACGACCTGAGCGCAAATGCGAAATAGACCAGCAGAATCCCAAAAACTGCCGCAAGCACTCCTATAATTTTAATCAGGAAAAGAGCCCATTGAAATGGGTTGAACAACAAGGAAATCCCAAGCCCAATAGTAAGTAAGCCGTTGAGAAGAAGGATGTTTTTTGAGGAGATAGTCTCTTTAACATTAACTACGATAACTAACTGAATAACGCCAATAATGATTGCCCAGATACCAGTTAGGATTAAAAACAGCGCTACCGACGATTGCGGAAAAAACACCAGAGCAATCCCAATAGCAATACTCGCAATGGCTTCAATCAGGATCATTGCCGCCGATTTGTTTCTTCTGATATTATAAATACCGGCGATTAACAGAATGCCTCCAACTACAAACATCCCAATTCCGATATACAGCAGGAGCGCTTTAATCGCTTCCTGGGTAAGGAGCAGGAGCAATATGCCAAAAAGGGTAAAAATTAATCCATTGACCGCCAGAAACCACCAGTTTGAAAATTTCTTTGTTGCCATAAATCGAAGTTTAAATTTAGATTTTAAAATTATTGTTCAAAGTTCAAATTTTCCTGATTTTCGCTACTTCGTTACCTCGCCACCTTCTTTTGGCAACGTAAAACAAAAGGTACTTCCTTTTCCTTCTTCGCTGTTTACCCATAACTTTCCTTTGTTTAAAATAATAAATTCCATGCAAAGGATTAGTCCCAGTCCGGTTCCAGGTTCCTTGTTGGTTCCTTTGGTTGCGAGATGATCGTCAATGCTGAATAATTTCTCCTGGTTCGCGGGTGAAATACCGCAGCCTGTATCTTTCACCGTTACTTCCGTTTCATCATTGCAATACCTGACGCCAATGTCAATATGACCGCCCTGAAAGGTGAACTTTACAGCGTTGGAGATGAGATTCCGCACAACGGTGTTGATCATGTTTTTGTCTGCAAAAGCAAAAAAAGATTCATGTGTAGTTATGACGAGATGAATTTTTTTCGAGGCGGCGGCAGATTCGGCAAGCATGATGTTTTCGCTGATAATTTCGGTCAGATTTATAGTCGCAGGATTAACAGGTATATCGTCTTTCTGTGTTCGCGCCCATGAAAGAAGGTTGTCGAGTAAATTCAAAGTTCGTAGCGACGCCAGCTTCAGTTTGGAAAGGACGTCTCTTCGTTCCTCTTCAGTAAAATCAAAGCTGTTATCGGTAAGCAGATCAAGGTATCCGAGTAGCGCATTGAAGGGACTGCGAAGATCGTGGGCAATTATGGAGAAAAATTTATCCTTGGCAAGGTTGCTTTTTTTCAGCGCCCGCTCAGATTCCTGCAATTCTTTTGTGCGTGTTGAAACAGTTTCAACCAAAATTTCATTATATTGTCTTGAAACAACAAACCGAAAAATAAAATAGATTATAATACCGATAATAATTATAACAATGCCGATAAACCACCACTGCATGTAAAATGGGTATGCGATTCGAATCACGGCAGAGTAAACGGGCTCACTCCACACACCCAGCGCATTTTTTGTTTTAACGCAGAACCGGTATTTTCCGGCAGGTACGTTATGGTAACGGTAAATTAGGGCTGCGGAAGACAATTCATGCGACCATTTTTGGTCGAAGGGTTCGAGTTTGCATAGGTACGACACCCTCTTTTCATCAAGAAAGGAAACCCCCTGAAACGAAAATTCAAGATCATTCTGTTCATTGGGAAGATTGATATCTGCGGATAAAGGAAAAGTATCCGACTGGGTTGTCAAAGTTTTAAGAAACATAAGCGGTGGAGGAATTTGGGCGATTCCTTCATCAAAATTCTGGGAAAACCGCGTTAATCCATTATTTGTTCCAAACCAGATAAAGTCTTGGTCATCAATAAACCCGGCGTCCCGGTTAATCTCCTGTCCCGATAATCCGTCCTTAACTGTAAAATGACTCAACTTTTTTTCATTCCAGCGATAAATTCCATCATCAGTTCCAAACCACAATGTGTTCCGATGATCTTCAAGAATCAGATACACGGGCCTGTCTATAGCGCAACCATTTTTCGTATATTTTACCAGGTTTCTGCCATTCAGTGTATATAAACCATCTGAGGTGCCGACCCATGTTCTTTTTTTTGAGTCGATAAGGAACGAAAAAACACTGTTTCCCTGTTTGTTTTCCGTTGTCAAATAACTCACCTGTTTGTTGCCGTTAATTTCCACCAGACCATTATTATACGTGGCAAGGTAAATTTTTTCCGTCTCGACAGGAAAAATTTTCCGAATATCTCTCCCATTGATTTTATAAAGAACGACTTTTTCAATCCTGGCGCGATAAATGGTATAAAGTCCTTCCGTTGTAGCAATATAGATTTTTCCATTGGGGGTTCCTGCTACCGAAGTCACTTTCCCGGCTATTCCCTCCGGTTCGCGATACCATTTGATTTGTCTCGCAGGATTAATGCGGGCAAGCCCCATGTTTGAACCTGCAACCCAAAGGTTTTTATCCTGGTCGAGGTAAATGTCCTGAACCCGTTTTTCATGAAAGTTAACCTGATCGGGCGATTCCAGATTAAGAAACGTAT
Source organism: Bacteroidota bacterium (assembly GCA_037131145.1). Classification (GTDB taxonomy): domain Bacteria; phylum Bacteroidota; class Bacteroidia; order Bacteroidales; family FEN-979; genus CAIVAT01. The sequence goes on along the minus strand of JBAXRP010000017.1, from coordinate 7,154 downwards.
ATTTTTTCCCATCATAAAATGTCAACCCGCCATCGTGACCAAAAACATATCTGCCGGGTGAAATTTCCAATGCCGACGATACCTCGTTGTCGAACAAACCATCAGTTGCGTTGGAGTTTAAAAACCGGGTAAAAGGGATACATGTTACGCCACGCTGTCCGGCAATCCACGTATTTTTTTCTCGGTCAATAAGCATAGCCATAACACCCTCGCCAACAAAGCCGTTTTTTCTTCCAAGATGTTCGGTTTGTTGTGTAATCCCTGAATAATGCCAGAGATATAAGTAATTTCCGAAATAAACGCCACCCTCGTCATCCGGGCACACCAAGCCATAAGATATAGACTGATCTGATTTGATCACAAAGTTTTTTGTAACCAGGTTGAATTTTCCTCCTTTGATGTATCCGAGCCAATCTTTGCCCAGTACCCAGAGTTTCCTTTTTTCAGCCTTGTTTTTTTTAGGGTTATCCTGCTTTAAATTCAGAATCTCCCTGGAAGGAAAAGCGAATGAAGCGCCAAACCGGTTATCTATCAAATTGTTTTTTATAAGGGAGATTCCGTTTTCAGTTGCAATATAAACAGTTTGGTCAACAACAGTAAGTCCGTTGATGTAATTACCAGACAGCCCGTTCTTTTTCGAAAAATATTTCCAGTTTCCACGTTTCCATATAAACAACCCGGAATCGAAAGTGGCGGCGACAATTACCGGCGAAGCGGATTCATAATACACCTCAAAAGCTATAAAATCCAAGGTTATCTTCGGGTTACCGCCGGTTGGAAAAACTTCCCATGTTTCGCCATTAAAAACATTGACAATAATATTATTATAATTTGAAATTGTCCATAATGTTCCTTTCTGGTCACATTTGATGAACGAATATCCATACCCGGTAATTCCGCCGATATGATATGTAAGCCAACTCTGACCATCGTACCTGCAGATACCTTTTCGTGTGGCGCACCAAATCATCCCACTGGTATCCTGCGCGATATCGTTTACAATTGAACTTGGAATGCCATCAGCAACGTTATAGTTGCGGGCAAAATAATGTTGGGCGAAAATAATTCCGGGAAAATAACTGATAATCAAAATCAAAACCCGCAATTTTAAAAAACAGGCGCAGTCAGAAATATGTTTTTGAATCATCTGTTTATACAAGTGGAAAAGTAGTTATTGGTACAAGAATCGCTTGATGCTCTTTTTAGGCGTTTTTTCAAATTCGGAGGCGGCTATTTCAAAATTTGCAATTCTGCTGTATTTTGGCAGGTGATGATTCAGGTCGTTAAGATATACCTTGAATACTTCCGGGAGATTTTCGCGTGTTGAACCTGCTTTTTCCATGGCGTCGAAGTCGGGATAGATGAGGGCGATAAGATTATTGTCGCGCTCAATCACCAATGATTCCATTACCATAAACCGGTTGTTCAGCCTTGCTTCAATCTCTTCGGGATAGATGTTTTTCCCTGAAGGACCAAGGATCATACTTTTGCTGCGTCCTTTGATGTAAATATTCCCGTGATGGTCTATCACCCCAAGATCGCCCGAATGTAACCATCCGCTTTCATCTATAACAGCTTTGGTTGCCTCTTCATTCTTATAATAGCCCAGCATTACATGAGATCCACGCATCAAAATCTCGCCGGATTGGCGATATGGATCAGGTGAGTCAATCCGAACTTCAAGCTCGTCAACCGGACGACCGGAGGCGCCAACATGAGTGGTTTTCCATGAAGCGTAGGAAATCAATGGTCCGCATTCGGTCATTCCATAACCAACTGTAAACGGGAAATTCATCTTCCTGAAAAACCTCTCTGCCTGAGCGTTGAAGGGAGCGCCGCCAATAACAAGTTCCCTGAAATTTCCCCCGAAAACCTCCACCATCTTCCGGCGGATTTTCTTATAAATAAGTTTGTTGATCAATGGGATTGGCATGAGAAAATGTACTGCCGGATTGCGAAGCGCCGGAAGAATCTGCGACTTATATATTTTTTCAATCACCAAAGGAACGGAAAGAATAAGCGCCGGACGGACTTCCTGAAATGCCTGCATAATGATCCTCGGCGATGGCGTTTTGGTGAGGAAAGTAACATCGCAACCAAGAGTAAATGGAAACAGAAATTCAAAGGCGCAGCCATAAGTATGGGCTAATGGAAGGAAGGATAGAATTTTATCCCGCCTATTGAGCGGCATATTCCGCTGGGCATAAGAAATGTTTCCCATAAGACTTTTATGCTGCAAAACCACTCCCTTCGAAAAACCCGTTGTTCCTGAAGTATAGCTTATCACGGCAACATCATCAGGATTCCCTGTGGCAAAATTGAGGTTTTCAGACGTTACCTGATTGATTGGTAAAGCAGAAGAGTCTGTTTCAGGATTTAAAGAAATGTGCCGCGTAAAAAGCGATGAATCGTCCCTGATCCTGAGAATGTGCTTTAAAAGTGGCATCTCCTGTGGATTGAGCTCTTTAAATATTGATTCTTCAGCGAAGAGAATGACTGAATCGGAATGAGTAACGATGTAATGGACGTCAGATGGTTTGAAATCGGGAAGAATAGGAACAATCACAGCCCCATAAGTAACGGTGGCGAGATATATCATACCCCAGTGCGCTGAATTTTTCCCCAGCAGGGCAATGTGGTCTCCTTTTTGGATGCCGGATTTTTTGAAAACCGAATGGATTCGGACAATCCGGTTACCGATTTCACTATATTTGAACGATTCTCCACCGTAATCGGAGAGCGCCGTTAAATCCCAATTGTCGCGGATAGCAGATTCAAAAAGGGTCATGAGATTCGAGGACGATGAACTCATACTTCAGGTGTTAAAAGGCTGCTAAGGTCTGAAATTTTACCGGGATAGAGGGTGTTTATTTTAATTAATTTTCTACACTGGCAGGAAGCAACTGCCCCTACAAGCTGAACCACAAAAACTTTGCTATCTTTGTCTTTTCTTAAAAACCTGTTACTTATGAAAAAGTTTTTATATTGGAGTCTTGCCATTCTTCTGATTATTCTGGCAGTTTTTATTTATTGGAAATACAGCTTCACCTACAGCGAAGGAAATCGCGCGGGGTTGCTTCAGAAATTTTCCTATAAAGGCACAATCTTTAAAACTTATGAAGGCGAATTAATCCTAAGCAGTGTAAAAAGTAACCAGAATGTTTCGCTTGCTTCTGAGAAATTCTTTTTTTCGGTTCCCCGGAAAGAACTTGCAGAAAAACTTCTGAAACTTGAAGGAACAATGGTGGTAATGCATTACAAAGAGAAAAACGGCGCGCTCCCGTGGCGCGGTGAAACAGTTTACCTCGTTGATAGCGTTACCCCGCAGAATTAACAGTTTATTATCCGGGATTCAAACCAACAAGCAGAAACTTATATGAAACCACTAATGATGACAAAACCCGGAATCCTTCTAATTTGCCTTCTCCTTTTTGGAACAGGTATCCACGCCCAAACATTATACGCTCGCGCAGGGTTTGACTCCATGGCAAGGATTTCTTAGATCAAATTGACGCCATGAAAGCCGATAAAAATTTATCAGACGTTCAAACCCCTTTACCTGTGGCATTTTCACTTGGGTATCATCACGAGTTTTAACCTACGCCGATAATAATTTTATTCGATTTTGGAAGTTTTTTCTTTGAGCTTACCCGTAATTTTGGCTCAGGGTTTTCTATAGTCAATTTGCGCTAATGAGAGCATTCTATCTTGCGTATTCAATTCAGCAGACGATTTCTGCTGAATTACAATCTGGTGAAAATGAAGAAAGTAAAATTTCCTCAACACCTTTGCCGAAATTCAATCTGTCATAGTCTCACTACCTGAAACCGATGCGGATTGAAAATCACGGTGAAAGGGATTTTCTGAAACTTTTGGATCAAAATTAAACAGGAACCCGGAAAAGATTAAATGGACAAAAATCCTGATTTATTTGATAATAAAATTACAGATTCACAACCGGTAGCTCATGTCCAAAGGCATATAAACAATCCGGTTGATTCGAATAATTCAAATCACTTTCTCAGGAAAAAGTCAAACTTTTCAGATGTTACAAGTTCGAAAGTGTGGTTTGGGTAGGCATTTGCAAAGGGAAGCGGAATTCTGGCTTTCGCTGAAGAGCCCCATTTAAATTCAAAAGTATTTATTGTGCCATCCCGCTCTTCAATATAATCTATCTCCTGCTGATGGTGTGTGCGCCAGAAATATCTGTTTGCATACAAACCATTGTATTGAAGAAATTTCATTCGTTCGCTTACCATGTAGTTCTCAAATAATACACCCTTATCGGTTCGCAGGTTTAACGGGCTGAAATTGTTGATGAGTGCGTTTCTGATTCCGTTGTCGTAGAAATAGATTTTCTGTGACTTTTTGAGCTCGTTTCTCAGATTTCGGCTGAAAGAACGCAAACGAAAAATGACAAATGTTTTTTCAAGGAGTTCTATATAGCGTTGAACAGTTTCTGCATCAGACCCAATCGTTTGGCTTAATTCACTATACGACACTTGTGATCCCAGTTGCAAAGCCAGCGATTGAAGCAGTTTTTCAAGTAATTCGGGGCGGCGCAGATCCTTGTATTTGAAAATATCTTTGTAAAGATAGCTTCCTGCCAGCAAGCCAAGTGTTTCTTTCATATTATCCGACCGGGAAACTACTTCGGGATATGAGCCGTAAATCAATCGCTGCTCAAGAAACCTTTTTTCTTCCATCCAACCATGATGATCCACCAACTCTTCATAAGAGAGCGGATAAAGAAAGTATTCAAACTTTCGTCCCGTCAGTGGTTCGCTGATCGCTTCCGCCAGATCCAGCGACGAGGAACCACTCGCCAAAAGCTGAACATCCTGAATATGATCGGTTATGAGTTTTAATGTCAGACCGATGTTTTTAATTTGCTGAGCTTCATCAATAACAAGGATTTTATGGCTGCCAATCAGCATTTTCAAGTCGGAAATATTAGCGCCGGCGAGTTGCGCTCTTACAAACGGCTCGTCAGCGTCTAACCAAAGAGTCTTCTGATTTTGCAGGTTTATTATCTCTTTTAGCAGCGTAGTCTTTCCGGTTTGACGCGCCCCAAGCAGGATAATTGCTTTGCCGGTAAATAGTTTGCCCAGAATAACCGACTCCAGTTTTCTTTTAACCATAATCCTCTATTTGTTCACAAAAATACAAATATACGGTATATAACCGGGAATTCTTATAAGAATATCCGGTTGTAGCCGGAATATATGAATTTCAAACCATTTTGAAAATTGGAGGCTATCTTCCAACCCAGACTGCTATATAACTAAACGTAACAGCCTAATATTCAAGTCAAATATTTCTCTCAGATTTCGCAAATTGAAATGCAGATTTCGCGGAAAATTTCCATTAATGAAGATATCTGCGTTCATCTGATTTACAATCCGCTGAAAACAAAGTTTTTACAACTTCACCTACACTCTTCCCGAATTTTAATCTGTCATGGTCTCGTTACATGAAACTGCGTTTTCAAATTTCAGCATATTTATCTTTAACCATCATTGTTTCGCCACTTTCTATAATGCCATTGAAAAAATGTAACTTTGTATTAATAACGTCCAACGTGAAATATCATGAAATTTGTTGATATAAAGAACGATATTGCTTTTCGCAAGATATTTGGAAATTAGAATAGGAAGGAAATCCTCATTTCCTTTCTCAATGCTGTCCTCAAACTTGAAAAAGGCAGAAAAATAACAGCTATTGAAATACTCGACCCGTATCAGTTTCCCCGGATTATGGGACAAAAAGCATCCATCATTGATGTTCGGGCAAAAGACGAAAAAAATAATTCGTATATCGTGGAAATGCAGATAACCGAAAAAAAAGGACTCGACAAACGAATACAATTTTATTCCGCAAAAGGATATTCAAACCAAATTGGGAAAGGCGACGATTATTTAAAACTTCGCCATATGATTTTTATTGGAATCCTGAATTTTAAATACCTGAAAGTCAAAAATTATTTGTCACGCCACATGATAATGGATTGTGAAACACACGAGCAGAAACTAAATTATATTGTGACATTCTGATAGCAAATTCCAAGATCCAAATTCCAGGACTCAAATTCCAAATCCTTGCTTTCACGGCTTATTAAACTATTACTCTCTATTTCCGTGATTTTTGGAATTTGGATTTGGTGGTTGGATTTTGGCGCCTGGAATTTGGAATTTGGCGCTTGGAATTTGGGATTTGCGATTTGCGATCAGAATATCATTAATTACCCCGTTTGCAGTACATAATGGACTTTCACCCTCGAAAAATTCCACACTCGTTTTTGGCTATGGAAAATATGATTTGTATTTTTGTCTTTTTCTAAAGCTTACAATACAAGCCGGGTGTGGGTTCGGGCGGGGCGCATAAATATGAAGCCAAACCTGGTTAATTTACTAACATTGATAATGACATGGAAATTGAACTTTCAGAACATACCAGCGAAAGAGCAAAAGAACGTGGAACTAACGATGATGAAATCAAAGACGTAATTTTAATCGGGTCATATTTTCCGGCAAAAGGAGAACGAAAAGGAAAAGAAAAAATATTTTCTTATAACAATGAATGGAATGGAAAAATATTTCCAGAAAAATTAGTTCGTGTTATCTTCGTAATCAGGGAAAAAAATATTTCTACAGTAACAGTAATTGTACAGTTTGGTAAATGGACAAAAACAGAGCAACTATGAAAATAACGTATGACACAACCAACGATTTGCTTTATATCAGGTTTGATACTAAAGAGCAAACAGTAACAAATGTAACAGTAAACGATAATATTATTCTTGATATAAACCAGGAAAATAAACTTATTGGAATAGAAATACTCGACGCTTCAGAAATGATCGCGCTTGACCAACTATTTCCGATAATAAAACAACCGATTATTTTGGACGAAAAATTTTACCAAAAAATAGCTGGTTAATAAAAGACAAATATTCGACCTAATATTTTTTTGTTGGCATTATACTTTCTCAAACCGTGAAAAAGCCGCACGTTTAAAAAATTCCAAGCATCAAATTCCAAGGTCCAAATCCCAAGGGAGAAATGAGAGAGAGTTGTGGTTTAAAAAACTTTGAAACCGCCGCTTTAGAACCTTGAACTTTGAACCTGGAACTTTGAACCTGGAACTTTGAACTT
>JBAXRP010000016.1:0-33485 GCA_037131145.1 Bacteroidota bacterium | reverse complement strand
CATGATTATAGATTGAAAAGATTGGTTTTGCAACATAATCCCGAAGGGATGACATTATTATAGATTGAAAAGATTGGTTTCGCAGTAGAATCCCGAAGGGATGACATTATTTTAGAAAAAGATTAAATGAGCCTTCAGAACGAACAACTTGTTTTAAGTAAATATGCACTGAATAATAATTAAATCCCAAATCCCAAAACCCAAATCCCAAATCATCATGCCTCTCGATAAGAATGGAATTGCCAAAAGAATTGCAAAAGAGTTGAAGGACGGTTACTACGTCAACCTTGGGATTGGAATTCCCACGCTCGTTGCAAACTATATCCCCGACGCAATGCAGATTGTTCTTCAGTCGGAAAACGGGTTGCTCGGTATTGGACCATTTCCATTAAAAGAGGAAATTGATCCCGACCTTATCAATGCAGGTAAGCAAACAATAACTGCCCTTCCGGGCGCGGCATATTTTGATTCATCCATGAGTTTTGCCATGATTCGCGGCGGACATATTGATCTGACCGTGCTCGGCGCTTTTGAAGTATCCGAAACCGGAGATATTGCTTCATGGAAAATTCCGGGGAAACTGGTGAAAGGTATGGGCGGCGCAATGGATCTTGTAGCGTCGGCAAGAAATATTATCGTAGCCATGATGCACACTAATCCACAGGGGGAGTCAAAACTGCTGAAAAAATGCACTCTTCCGCTTACCGGAGTTGGAGTTGTAAAGCGAATCGTTAGCGATTTGGCAGTTCTTGACGTAACGCCTCACGGCTTTAAACTTATTGAGCGCGCTCCCGGCGTTTCGGTTGAACAAATCAAAGCCGCCACCGAAGGTATGCTTATTGTTGAGGGAGAAATACCTGAAATTGAAGAATGATATTATAAACGATATGAAACCCCCGGCGATGGCGAAACCTATTGACTACGGTTTCACCTTTCCCGCCTAACTCATTCTGAAAGGATGATCTTCAATAACCGGAATTTTCCGTTCCGTCAGTTTAATAATATCTTTCAGATATGCCTTTTCATCGCGGTCGCAGAAAGAGAGAGCGATTCCGTTAACGCCTGCGCGACCGGTTCTTCCGATGCGGTGAACGTAAGTTTCCGGAATGTTTGGAATTTCAAAGTTAATTACATGCGATAGCTGCTCCACGTCAATTCCGCGCGATGCAAGATCGGTGGCTACGAGTACCCTGAGCGTCTTGTTTCTGAAACTGCTCAGCGCGCTCTGGCGGGCATTCTGGGTTTTGTTGCCATGAATAGCCGCAGCTTTTATTCCTCCCTTATTCAGATCCTTGCATACCCGGTCGGCGCCATGCTTTGTACGGGTAAAAACCAGAGCCGACGCTATTGATGGATCTTTAAGCAAATGAAGCAACAGCGACCGTTTATCGTTTTTTTCAACATAATAAAGCGCCTGCCGGATAAGGTTTGATGTTGACTCAACAGGCGCAACTTCCACTTTCACGGGGTTCACAAGGATTGAGGATGAGAGTTTTTGAATCTCAGGAGGCATTGTTGCAGAAAAAAACAGCGACTGCCTTTTCGCGGGTAGTTTGGTGATGATTCTTCTTACATCATGGATAAAACCCATGTCGAGCATGCGATCGGCTTCATCAAGAATGAAAAAGGAAAGATGTTCGAGGCTGATAAATTTCTGATCAATCAGGTCAAGAAGTCGTCCCGGTGTAGCTATTAGAATATCAGTCCCTGCTTTTAATGTGTTTGTTTGGGCATTTTGAGGAACGCCGCCGAAAATAACCTGGCAGCGAATGCTCGTATGTTTTCCATAAGTGTCGAAACTTTCTCCGATCTGGATAGCGAGTTCGCGGGTTGGCGTTACTACCAGTGCGCGGATAACTCTTTTTGACTGATTCTGCTGCAACTGTTTTTCATTGTAAAGCAGTTGAAGTATCGGTAAAGCGAATGCCGCAGTTTTTCCGGTGCCTGTTTGGGCGCATCCGAGAAGGTCTTTCCGCTGAAGTACAACAGGAATAGCTTTTTCCTGGATGGGCGTGGGTTTTAAATAGCCTTCTGATTTCAAAGCGAGAAGGAGAGGCTCAATAAGCAATAATTGTTCAAATGACATAATAAGTGTTATAAATAAAAAAATGGTAATTCAAATAGATGGGTAATTCAAAATAAGGGCTGGATGCGGTAAATTAACAGAGGGGAAGTAAATGTTCGGCAAAGATACGAAAAGTATTCCGGGCAGCGGTGAAAATAATTCAAATCATTTTTCGGGCGACTTCTCTTTCTTCCGCATTTTGACGATCCCGCGGATCAGGATAGTCATGGTAATTGTAGTAATACCAAGCACAAAGTATTCGATGTTATCAACAGACGCCGGGATTTTTTTCCCCACGAGATATCCAAGCGGGATTAACGAGCCCGACCAGAGGGCTGCGCCAACCATATTGAAAAAATTAAATTTCCAGAAGTTCATGTTTATTGCGCCGGCGAGAATGGGCACAAATGTTCGCACTACAGGGATAAACCTACCGGCGATAAGCGAAACGCCGCCATATTTTTCATAATAGGCTTTCGATTTTTCAAGGTGACGCTGCTTAAAGAACAGTGTATCCTTTTTACTGAGAAGCCGGTGTCCGAAATATTTTCCGGTGTAATAACCGGTCACATTACCGGCAACTGCTGCAGCGGCTACGCTGATCACAAGCAGCGAGATGTTTACCATAAGGTCGCTGCCGCAGAGAAGACCGGCTGTGAAAAGGAGGGCGTCGCCGGGAAAGATGAAACCGAAAACCAGTCCGGTTTCGGCAAAGATTACTATTAAAAGTAGGATAAGCCCCCCATAATGAATCAGTTTTTCTGAATTAATAAGGATTTCAAAAAATTCCTTCAGTTGTTCCATCCTGCGACATTACTCTTTGGTAATCTCGGCGTAGATATTTTCAATCTCCTCCTTGAACCTTGCCGGAGCTTCAACATATCCCCATCCAAATTCCATCTCCATAATACCGCCGAGGGCAGTATCGTCAGAAGTAACTATTCCATGAGGGATGTTGCGGTCGGTGAGCACCTCTTCCAGTAATTCTGCCTCAAACTCGTTGTTCAGAACCAAAATTTTTTCATATTTTTCCATGGTCTTTAATTTTCCTCTAATGTACGATGTTTTCGGAAATCCGATTGGGGGTTTTAATATTTTAGCCCACTCCGAAAAGGAAACAATTTGGACTAAAGTCCAGTAACTATCTGTTTATCAATTGCCACGACCTTAAGGTCGTGGCAATTTAAGTTGCTGATATACCGGGCTTTAGCCCAAAATTTAATTCTTATTAAAAGCAACGTTATTTTATAGGGGTAAGCGAAGAAGAAAAGAACCTACGCGTTAGATTTATCGAGGAAAGAGTTATATACCCAAAAATAAAAACTATCACTCCAAAGGTAAGACCGGGATGTGCAGAAAACATATTTTTTAAAAAGGGGTAAAGCGTCGCGAAGATTTGTTGAAAAGCATGAGCAATGGGATCTGCGATAAGTTGAAAAGAGTTGAAGAATACCTGAAAAACGTCAAAGGAGGCGAGGATGTTTGAAAGGGTTTCCATGTGGCTGAATTTTGATCAAATGTACCTTATAACTTCCCCTCTGGAAACTGTTTTTCGACGAATTGCCGAAATAGGTGGATGAATCAGGCGAGATGAAAGACAGATAACGGTAAACATTCTAATGCCATATAGAAGATGGCTTCAGAATATTCTTCCTGAGCTTGGCGGTAAATCCAAGTTTACACAAGGTTCGGCGGGCTTTAATAAGGTCGGTGAGTTCAATTACCATATTGGGGTTGACCTCTTCTGCCATTGGAAGGATAAAGGTTTCAGTTTGATCGAGGTATTCTGAAATTTTATTGTTGGTATGTGTGTCAAGATGAAGATCAGTAAGGTTGCTTAACCTGTCGGCACATTTAAGGATTTTAGCATTTTTTGAACCATGAACCAGCACACGTTGAAGGTACTCAGGTTTTGTTTCCGAACCGGTTTTTGTTACTTCAAGCACCAGGTCAACCACCTTTGGACCATCTTCATCAATCCAGCGGATTTCATCAACTTTTGCCGCCGCAAGATCTTCGAGAAAATCGTGCAGCAGCGAGGCTTTCAGCAGTACCGGATCATAAAAATACTTGTAATCAAGTAAAATGCCAAGAGTGGCAAAAACATGGCGGAACTGATTCCCTCCAACTTTCCTCCTGACCCCGATAAGCGCCGTTGCTTTCAGGATATAGGGCGCCAGGATAAGATTTTTTAAAATTTCAAGGTCATCCATACCAGATTTTTTGAAAAACAAAGTTACAGATTTTTTGCTGTCGGAAGCCGATTCAGCGTTAAAGGTTTAGAAGGAAGCATTACTTTTGACCCAAAGTTATAGATAAACCGGGATATTGATGACACAAACACATAAAATTTCAATCGTCACCCCTTCATTAAACCAGTCCGAATTTATTGAAAGGACAATCCTGAGCGTAATATCTCAACAGGTGAATGCGGAGGTTGAATATATTGTTGTTGATGGCGGTTCAACAGATGGAACCATGAAAATTCTGGAGAGATTCAGTCGCGTTATCAATTTTACCTCCGAACCCGACAATGGAATGTCGGACGCGCTTAACAAAGGTTTTTCTTCAAGCGCCGGCGAAATACTTGCATGGCTTAATTCCGATGATCTTTATCTCCCCGGAACCCTTCAGAAAGTGGTTGATTATTTCAACGCCCATCCCGATTGTCTTTGGCTTTATGGTAATTGCACTATTATTGACGAAGCCGACAGTGAAATCAGAAAATGGATTACATCTTATAAAATTCGAAAATCAGCAGATTTCAGCTTTCAGCGCCTGCTGGTGGAAAACTTCATTTCCCAGCCGGCTGTGTTTTTCAGACGAAGCGCTTTTGAACAGGCTGGCGCCGTTGATACCAGTTTGCCGACAGCTATGGATTACGACTTGTGGCTCAGGCTGGCAAAATTGGGCAAACCGGGTTTTATCAACGACTTTCTTGCCAGTTTCAGGGTTCACTCAGGTTCGATCAGCGCAAGGAGTTACCGTAAACAGTTTGAAGAACAGTACCAGATACATAAAAAGTATGATCGGAAAAAACTGGCGCTGCTCAAACACCGGCTGATGATCCTACTGATAGTATCGGTATATTCATTATTTAATCTGTATTTTTGTTTCAAAGTTTGGGTATGGTCAATAACAAAAAGAAGCAAACTGTTGGTAAACAGCCTCTAAAAGGAAAGAAAGCGCCTGTTGTTCGCAAAAAAGATTCGTGGTTTACGCCATGGATACCGCTAATGGTAATTCTCCCGGTGGTTTTTCTTGCGTTTTCTCCCATTCTTGACAATGGTTTAACGAACTGGGACGATCCCGATTTAATCATAGATAATCCATTGATCCGGACGCTGAGTTTTGACAACCTTAAAACGATTTTCACAACTTTTTACTTTGGGAATTACCAACCGCTGCATCTCGCTGTCTATTCTGTTGAATACCATTTCTGGCAACTGAATCCTGCCGGTTACCACGCCGTTAGCCTGTTCCTTTTTCTTATCATTACATCGCTTGTATATTATTTTATCTATCTGATTGGAAATCGCAGGATTCTCATTGCAATTATTGCTACTGCGCTGTTTGCCGTCAATGCCATGCGGGTTGAATCGGTAGCATGGGCTGCCGAGCGCAAGGATATGCTTTATGCCCTTTTTTATGTGGCGTCACTCATTGCCTACGTTAAATATATACTAAGCGCCGATGAATCCAAAGGCATGCCAAAAATCAGGTATCTGGTTTACGCGCTGGTATTCTTTGTTGTCTCTGTTTTTTCAAAGGTTATGGCGGTTTCCCTCGTAGGCGCGCTGGTTTTTCTCGACTATTTGTATGCCCGCCGGCTTACGGTTTGGTTAGTTCTTGAAAAAATCCCTTTTGTCATTATCAGTATAATCCTGGGACTGGTTCAGGTTAAAGCCGCAGCCTCCACCCACACCATAGACACATCCGGGCAGTTTGATTTCATTGATCGGATGTTAATTGTGTGCAGAAATCTGATGTTCTATATTTATAAAATGCTGTTGCCCCTCGATTTGTCAGCATTCCATCCGTATCCGGTAAGGTTGGCAGGGCAGGCATGGCCTGTAGAGTTCTATATAGCTCCGGCTTTTGCTCTGCTGATTCTGATCTTATTCATCTGGTCGCTTAGAAAATCGCGCACTATGGTTTTCTGTATCGGTTTTTTTATCTCGGCGCTTGCGCTCGTTTTACAGTTTGTCGCCATCGGACCTGCGCTGTTTAATGAACGCTATTCCCTTATTCCGGCAATAGCGCTCTCTTTTGCTCTTGCCATGCTGGTTGATCGTCTGATAATCCGGTATCCATCTGCAAAGCCAGTGTTATTTGGAGTCACCGGCATATATTTCGTATTTATGTTTGTGCTGACATTTGTGCGGTGCAACGTTTGGCAAACCAGTTTAATTTTGTGGGATGATGTACTCGCTCAATATCCGCGGGCGTCAATTGCGTTGAATAACCGGGGAAAAATATATGGGAACGAACTCGGAAATACAACCAAAGCATTGGAGGATTTATCTGCCGCCATTGCAAGCGATCCGGGTTATGAAGGTCCATACAGCAACAGGGGAATTATTTATTGTATGAATGGAAAATTCGACAAAGCTATTGCCGATTTCAACACCGCGCTTAGAATAAAGCCTGATTATTACGAATCCATCGCAAACCGCGCTATCGCCTTTGCGCAAACCAACAAACTCGATTCAGCTCTGATTGATTTTACCAGATGTGTTGAACTGGCTCCCGGAAAACCCACAATCTATTTAAACCGCGGACTTTGTTATTACCAGATGCGACAACAGGAAAAGGCGATAGCAGATTTTAATAAAGGAATTAGTTTGGACCCGGAGAACGGCGAGTTGTATTTTAGAAGATCATACTCATATCACGAACTTGGAAAACATGCCGAAGCCTTTCAGGATGCTCAGATTGCGAAAAATGCAGGGATTAAAGTGGAACAAGCCTACTTCGAGAAGTTAAAATCTCTTGCAGGTAGATAACACGAAGGCATTATGTGGCGACCGAAACAAAAGGGACTGATATAAAATGAAAAAGGAAGAACTGCTTCAGTTTTACAACCGCACAGCCGTTTCGCGCGCCAAATGGAAGAGGCGAAACTGGTTTTACCATAAATCATTACAGCAGTACTTTTCTTATATTGTTGCCGAAGGCAGCCGGGTAATTGAAATTGGTTGCGGCGCCGGCGACCTTCTCAATTCAGTGAAACCTGCATACGGGGTTGGCGTTGATTTTTCGCCATTAATCATCGAACAGGCAAAACAAAAATATCCTCATCTCAGGTTTTATGTGCAGGATGTTGAGGAACTTAACATTGACGAGAAATTTGATTATATCATTTTATCCGATCTTGTTGGTTGCCTTTGGGATATTCAAAAAGCCCTCAATAACCTTCGGAAATTATGTCATCCTCAAACCCGACTGGTTATTTCGAACTACAGCTACCTTTGGGAATCAGTGATGATTCTCGGGGAAAAAATGCGCATCAAACTTCCTCAACCCAAACAGAACTGGATTTCGAACGCAGATATTGAGACATTACTGGAACTTGAAGACTTCCAGGTTGTAACAATCCATAAAAAATTATTGTTGCCGAAATATATCCCCGTTCTGAATTTTATTTTTAACCGGGGAATCGCCAATTTCCCAATTCTGAATAACCTCGATCTGATTAATCTGATAGTTGCAAGACCACTGTCTGCTCCCGAACCGGAATATTCAGTTTCAATAATTATTCCGGCGCGAAATGAACAGGGAAACATAGAAAATGCCATAAAAAGAACCGGCGTTTTCGGGCTGTCGCAGGAATTTATTTTTGTGGAAGGACACTCATCCGACCATACCTGGGAAGAGATGATACGGGTTAAAGAAGCTTATCCTGGCGTCAACATCAGGGTTATCCGCCAAACCGGAAAGGGAAAAGGAAATGCAGTGAGGGAGGGATTTGATCTGGCATCGGGAGAAATACTAATGATTCTTGACGCCGACTTGACTATGCCGCCAGAGGAACTCGGAAAATTCTACCGGGCGCTAAAGCAAAATAAAGGCGAATTTATAAACGGTTGTCGGCTGGTTTATCCAATGGACAGACAGGCAATGCGGTTTCTCAATTTTCTTGCCAACAGGTTTTTCGGACTGTTTTTCACATATCTCCTCGGACAACGGCTCAAGGACACGCTTTGCGGAACGAAAGTTTTGTTTAAAAGGGATTATCTTTCCATCATTAAAAACCGGCGCTATTTCGGCGATTTCGATCCTTTCGGCGATTTCGATCTTTTATTCGGGGCGGCAAAACTGAATCTGAAAATTACAGAGATCATCATTCGTTACCGCGACAGGGAGTATGGTTCAACACAAATAAGCCGTTTTAAGCACGGCTGGCTTCTGGTAAAAATGAGCTTTTTTGCCGCCAGAAAAATGAAATTCAAGTAGGCTCCTGGTGTTGATTTCGCCTGATCAACGAAAGTTGTTCTGTAATAAGTCCCAGGAGAAAGAAGAGCAATGTAACAACGATTCCCAGCAAAGTTCCCATGCTAACCCCTCTGCCCTGCAACGCCAGCGGGATACCCCAGCTCATTGTGATAATGATGGAAACCAGTGATAAGGGTAAAAATATTTTCATTGGACTGAACAGGATTACAATATTAATTATCTCCATGATGGTTTGAAAAGCAGTCTGGAAACCGATTGTACTTTTACCGGTATTGCGTTCCTTAATCCTGATGGGTTCTTCAACTACGAGATGGCGGTTATTGATGAAAATCAGTGTGATTACATCGCTGAACGACATAGTATTGGTGGTAAGATAGAGATATTTTTTAGCGAGATCGGTACGGTAAATCTTCATACCTGAATTGATATCGTGAATTGGCACTGTCATCATAATCCGCGCAATCAGGCGGATTATGCTTTTCCCGATGCCGCGAGTGATAGAAGCCGATTTAATTCCTTTGCGTGAACCAACCACCATATCGGCGTCGTGTTTCATCAGGCAGGCAACCAGTCTTTCAATATCATCGAGATAATGTTGTCCATCAGCGTCATACGTTATAAGGTAATCGGTTTCACAGGCGCTTATACCGGTTTTGATGGCGGCTCCATAACCTTTATTGAGCTTATGATGAAGAATCCGTAGCGCCGGTTCATTTGCAAAACCTTTCAGAAAGTCTTTTGTTTCGTCGCGCGAGCCATCATTAACCAGAATGATGCGCCAGTTGTTTTCACGGCAATGGCTTATCAGGGATGGTAAAATAACCGTCAGGTTTTCCATCTCATTGTAAGCCGGAATGATTACCGTTAAATCTATTCCTGATTGCAGACTCATCTGTTTGAGTTAAACATAATACCTTATCAGAGTAAGATAAACAGCATAAACAAGCGCGAAAATACAGTATAAAATCGCAGAAAAATAGAGATATTTATCAAAGAGCCGTTCCTGTCCCTGAATTTCATCCAATACCGCCGGTTTTAATTTTGGCTTGGCATTTTGGTATTCTTGTCTGCTCAAGCTAAAGAGAAGATTCAACTTAGGGTTGAGAAACCGGTTGTAAAACATCATAAAAAAAAGCGGAGCCATTGGAATAAAGTAACGACCCTGAACGCCGAAAACCCGGTCGCGCCCGGGGCGGGTGGCAAAAAGAAACATCGCCGTTTCAATAAGAATAAATGTAAGCGCCACGAGGATAAAAAACAGGGTCTTACGACTAATGCCCAGCCTGATCTTTTCATCTGAGATAACCATAGCAGCAAGTAACATCAGTAGCAAATATGAATATGTCAGCATGTCGGGCAAATCAACGTCAATATAGCCAAGTACGCCAACAAAACTTTCCAATATATAGTCCCGGTAATAAACAAATCCACTATTAAAGATTAATTTCAGATAAGCCGGAATATCGGAAAGAATAGTTTTTATTTGTTTCTCCGGCATGAATACCGTTCTGCTTTTCGCAATGGAATCGCCTGCGGTAAGCGTATTATCAAGATTACCTGTGGAACTAATGATTACTGAATTATCAGATTCCTTAATCTTGTCCATGTACCCGTTTACGGTGGGGATCACTTTGAAAAAAACAATTCCGATTACGATAACGCCAATTGCGATCAAGATGAACTTATAAAGTTTTCCGAATTTCACGTGAGGAATGATAAAAAACAGCGCTCCAAGCATAAAATAGGGCGGTTTGCAAAGCAAAAGCATTAATACCGACAAAGCCATCAAAGCAAGATCCATCACGGTCAGCTTCCTTTCACAAGTAAAAGCATAATAAAAAAATAATGCGATAGTAAAGAATGAAAGGCTGATTGTAAGGCTGTCATAAGAAAGAGAGCCAAAGAGGAAAAGGGTTTTAGGCATCAGGGCAAGCAGTAAAAAAAGCAATCTGAAAGGGTGAGGAATTAGTTTGATTGCAAAAAATATAATCAGGGCTGAAATCAGGAAGTTGAAAATTCTTCCGAAATACATAACGGTAAGGAGCGATGAGGAGAACAATTTTCCAATAGAAATGCCAATTGCCTGAGGAATGTACGGAAGTGTATATTCGGAAAAAGAAAACGGAATTCTTTTCTCCGGTTCAATTTTTACATGCGATTGACCTTGGATTTCTGCCATACTGGTCTTCTGTCCGGCGCGAAAATGAAGATGACTAAAAACAGATTCCATTTTGTTAATTGACGAGGGAACGGATTTTTGCTTATCGAGGAACCCAAATTCTGAAATATTGTAGGAATGGTTGAAGTGGGTTACCTCATCAGGTACCTGGAATGGCGGATTTATAAACGTGAAAATGAGCGAAAAGGGAATGGAGATACCAAGATAGGCAAATTCTGGACGGATGTGAAAATTACTCAGGTATCGGCTAAGTTTATCCGACCATACAATCAGAGCTGCAATAACTACAATCAGGATGTAGAGGAATATTTTTAGCAGCCACGATTGGCTGTAATTTGTTTCATAAGTTTTAAGCATTAAACTGCCATGATACTGAGCCAGCTTAATTTTTAACGAACCAATAACATCGTCGGAATTAAGTTCTGACGTATAAAAAACGCCTATTGAGTCGTTCAGGTTGAACAAGGGCGAGGCGGAATTGTCTTCGGAACCATTAATGGAAAACAAGCTGACATAGAACCGGTTTCCTTTTCCGATATGCACCGGTTTTGCAAAGTCGAAAAGGTTGTAATCTCCCTCTTTCAGAATTGAAGATGAAAAAGTTTGTTTGTAAAGAATGTTGTACAAAGTATCCAGTACAAGTAACGTATTCTGATTTGTGTTATTACGACCACCCTGAGTAAACACCAGTTCGACGCCTGCGAGGTAATCCTTTACTGCGGTGATTCCCTGGTTGAGCGCAATTCCTTTGCCAAGTCCCAGTAAAATTCGGGCATGTTTTGATTCGGTTGATTGAATTGGCGTGACGTTATTCGGGTTTATCCGGATAACAGAAACTACTATAACTGTGATAATAAGAAAAAGGATGCCGAGTATGATGCGGGTTTTTTGATTCATGGGAATGAAGCAGGCTCAATGTTAATCATGAATTGGTAAATGATCAATTTACATGATGGGTATCAATATTTTAACACTCAAAACGAAAAACTGTTTCGTGCAAAGTTGAGAAAAATATGGATAAGAATGAAAAAAAGTTAGTTTTTAGGTATTACCTTTTGCCCCTTTTCTGATTAACCATAATATTTGAGTACTTTTGTTCACGGAGTTTTAAACCAAAATTTCAATTATCATGGCAACAGGAATCAACAAAGTTATTCTGATTGGTAATCTGGGAAAGGACCCGGAGATTCAGAATTTTGAAAACGGGGTAAAGAAGGCTTTCTTCTCGCTCGCCACAACGGAATCTTACAAAGGTAAAGACGGGGAGAAAACCACCCATACCGAATGGCACAACATTGTTTTTTGGCGCGGTCTCGCTGAGGTGGCAGAACGTTACCTGAAAAAAGGCGCCTCGATTTATGTGGAGGGTCGTATCCGCAGACGCGAGTATGAGGACAAAGAGGGACAGAAAAAATTCGTTTATGAAATTCTCGGCGACTCAATGCAAATGCTTGGCGGTCCGCGCGACAGCGGCAGCAACGGCGCCCATGCATCCACCGAAATGCCGAAAGAGGAAAATCATGTTACCACCCCAGATGATGATTTACCATTTTAAAGTTGGCAAGCTGGTAAGCTGGTAAGTTCGCAAGTTGTATAATTTCACCAGCTTACCAGCTTACCAGCTTACCAGCTTACCAGCTTACCAGCTTACCAGCTCCTATGCGTTTTTCACACTCTTTCATTCTTATCATTCTGCTGATCTCCTCATGCAACGATTCCTATACCCCGAAACCCCGCGGTTATTTCAGGATTGATTTACCCGTAAGCGAATACAGACTATTTGATACGACTTTCCCATACTCTTTTGAGTATCCGTCGTATGCAGGCATTTATCCCGACCTGAGCAAAATTGCCGAACCATACTGGATAAATATCCGATTTCCAAAGTTTAAAGCTACGCTCCACATCAGTTATAAACCGGTAAACGGAAATCTGGCAGGGTATATAAACGACGCTCACACCCTGGTAAATAAGCACATCCCCAAAGCCATTGCAATAATACAGCGCGAGTATATTGACAAGGAAAAACATGTTTATGGGCTGGAGTATGACATCCAGGGCGCCAATGCTGCTTCACCATACCAGTTTTATCTGACCGACAGCTCTTCAAAATTTGTCAGAGGCGCTTTATACTTTGATATTGTTCCAAATAACGACTCCCTGGCTCCCGTAATCGCTTTTCTAAAAGCAGATATTCAGCGCCTGATCAGCTCCTTTTATTGGAAACAACCGGGAAACAATCAAAATCACAAAACAAAACAACCGTGATCGAAACTATCAATTTCGGTAAATTAACCTGGTCGCATATCGTCTTACCAACAGCGAATGACCTCGCCACTTTGAAAAGTAAGTACAATTTCCATGATCTCGTTCTCGATGATTGCCTAACAGAAGTTAACATGCGACCCAAAATTGACATTTATGACAACTATTATTTTATCATCCTGCATTTCCCAACATTTGATGAGGACAAGAGGTTTGTAGAGGTTAGGGAAATAAAATTTTTTCTGGGTTCAGATTATCTGATTAGCATAGGACGAACACACTGGCTCGTTTATGAAATGTTCAGGAAGGAAAAAAACAAGAAAACCGATCGCTTGCAAGTTGAAAGCAGCGACGTTCTGCTTTACCAGATTCTCGACCATGTGATGCTCGACGTCAGAAAGCTTGTTGACCTTGTTGACCAGGATGTTGACCAATGCGGAAAGGCTCTTTTCGGGAAGAACGCCGAACCAACAATTGAGAAAATTTCAGTAACGCGCAAGAACATCATCCTGCTCAATACCATGTTCAAACCCCAGATGGATCTTTTTAATAAACTTCAAAATGGAACCATCCGCGGTTTTGACGGCAATATGCAGGATTACTGGAGTAACATCATGGACTATTTCCAGAAACTATGGGATGTGGTGGAGGATGACGGGGAGCTTATTCGCGGGTACTCAATGACTTTCGACTCGCTTCAGGTAAACCGGACAAATGATGTGATAAAGATTCTTACGCTGATCTCCTCTATTTTGCTGCCACTTACTTTTATCGCCAGTTTATATGGAATGAACATCAAACTCCCGATGCAGGATCATCCGTTTTCATTTGCCATCGTAGCCGGGGCTATGGTTAGCATTGCAGTTCTGATGTTCGTTTACTTCAAAATAAAGAAATGGATGTAGCATTTAATCAGAATCGGGGAGGTTCATAACTTCAATCTGGCGCTGTATTCCCTCCTCATGAACCGATTGAAGCAGACGCATGATGAATTCACGGCTCAAACCCAGTTTGATACCTGCCTCAACCCTGTCGCGCAACAACTGGTTCCACCTTTTTAACTGAAGAATGGTAATTTTATTGACTTTCTTAAATTGACCAATCTCTTCAACCACATTCATCCGGCGCGCCAGGATTTCGATCAACTCTTCGTCGAGTTTGTCTATTTCTGAGCGAAGTTCCTCAAGTTTATTGGAAAATTCAACGCTTCCGGTTTCGCGGCGCAGGATAATTTCAGAAAGTATTTTCCCCAGTTGCGCCGGCGTGATCTGCTGATTTTTATCTGTAAGAGCGGCAGCGGGGTTGATGTGGGTTTCAATCATCATCCCATTCATTTCGAGGTCGAGAGCTTTTTGGATAGTCGGCAGCAATCTTTCACGGTTTCCGCATATATGACTTGGATCTACAAGGATTGGAAGATCAGTGCAGAGGCTTTTAAGTTCAATGGGAATTTCCCACATCGGGGCATTGCGGTAAGGCGTATGGTTAAAAAACGAAAATCCGCGATGCACGGCAATGATTTTCTCCAATCCCAGTGAATTTAGTCGTTCAATAGCGCCGAGCCAGGTCTTCAGATCGGGATTGAGTGGATTTTTAACCATCACCGGTATATCATTTCCGGCGATTGCCTCTCCAATTTCCTGAACCGAGAAGGGATTCACCACTGAGCGTGCTCCAATCCAAAGAATATCTATCCCATGATCAATGGCTTCTTCAACATGTCGTGGGTTGGCAACCTCAACAGTTGTCATAAGCCCTGTTTCGGCTTTCACTTTTTGAAGCCACTTAAGCCCTTTTGCGCCAACGCCTTCAAATGAACCGGGTCTTGTGCGGGGTTTCCAAATCCCCGAACGGAAAACCCTGACCTGGGGAATTTCGGCAAGTCCAACCGCAGTTTCCATTACCTGACGCTCGTTTTCGGCGCTGCATGGACCTGCAATTACAAGCGGTTGGGCGGAAACCGGCAGCCATTTTTCGAGAGGAATAATTTTAAGATGAGAAGCCATTGGCGTCAAAGGCTGAGTTTATTTAAAATTACCGCATTTATTTAACGGCAAAAAGCCGTAATAATGCAGTTTAGGCAGATGCTTACCAACTTACCAACTTACCAACTTGCCAGCTTGCCAACTTGCCAGCTTGCCAACTTGCCAGCTAAAAAACCGACACCTTCACATACTTCGCCGGATTCTTCTTAATATCCTCCAGCAGAAGATTCAGATCGCGCGCCGCCTTTTCGACTTCCTTGTAAAGTTGGTCATTGGTAAGTAGTTGCCCAACAGAACCTTCTCCTTTGTTTATTTTTCCAAGAATCGAATCAAGGTCAAGTATGGTATTATTAACCTGAGCGATAGTTGCAGGAATCCGGGCTTTGGCGAGTGAATCGCTGAGGTCGGAAAAGTTGGTGAGAATGTTGGTTATTTTTTCGTTGTTATTTTTAAGGTTGCCGCTGATAGATTCAACATTGGAAATGATTCTGGCGAGGTTATTTCGCTGCGAGCCCATCAGAGTATCGAGATTCTGAGTGGTATGAGCAATGTTTGCAAGTGTTTGCTTCACATGCTCGATAGCGTCAACGAGGTTTTCGCGGGTATTTTTATTCAGAACCTGTTGCAGAATAATTGCAATGCTGTCAATAGAACCGATTAGATTTTCCGCTTTTGTTTTTAGCGGCAGTAACTGTTTGTTCACTTCCTGTCCTAAGGTAGCTTCTGTTTGCGATTGCAAAGTATCTCCATTCAGCGCCAACACTTTCGAATCGCCTGGAATAATCTCTATTTCAGGAGATCCAAGAAGGCTGGAGTTAAAAATCCTGGCGCTCGAATTTTTTGCAATCGGATAATCGCCAAGGATGTATAGCTCCACAATGATTTTCCGGGGATCGCGAGGATCAAAGTATAATTTTCTAACCTGCCCAACTTTGACGCCTTTGATTGAAATCTGGTTTGCCGCAACCAGCCCATTCACATGATCGTAAACCGCGAATAAAGTGCGGCTGGGCTTCAGCAACTCAAGTCCTTTCAGGAACATTAGACCCCAGATGAGGATGGCTGTGGCAACTACAAAAACCACACCGACTTTAATCTCTTTTCTGATTTTCACGAGGCTTAATTTATGCAAACTTACAAAGAAAACTTTATTTCCTGAATATGCTGTCGGCTTCTTCCTGCGGAATCCGCTCATTGTTCCTGAATATAACGATAAATGCATCGCTATATCCCTTTTCTTTTACTGCGGCGAGCGCTCCCTTTACTTTTGCCAGATCAGAATAATTCCCAACGGTATATTTGAACAGTCCTCCGTGCTTATACATGGAAACACTTTTAAACTGTGAAAATATCTTTGAATTTTCAGGCAAACCGGTAGCTGATGTTGCAACCTGAATACGAAATTTCAAACTATTTTCCGGCGCCGGCGATCTGTCAGGTTTTTTATCAGGAATAACGATTTTACTTTTGGCAGGAATAGTTTCGGCAGGTTTTGCAGGGGGCTGAGAATCGGCTTTGACTTCAACAGTTTCCATTGATTCATTCAGCGATGAATCTTTTTGCGCCAACGAAGATTGGTTATTTGGAATTTTGGTTCCCGACGAGGCAAAAGATTTAAACGCCCGGAAAATGGCTGAAGCAATGAAATCCTGTCCTTGCGAAGAGACAATAAATTTCTCCTCCTTTGAATTACTGATATAACCGGTTTCAACCAGTACGCTGGGCATTGTTGTTTTATACAAGACAAGAAAACCGGCTTGCCTCACGCCGCGGTTTTGTAAACCTACACGCTCCACCATCTGTTCCTGCACGGCAACTGCAAAGTCGGCGCTACGGTCGAGGTTTGCATTCTGATAAAGGCTGAACAGGATATAGGATTCGTCACTGTTGGGATCGAACCCGTCGTATGACGATTGATAATTTGATTCGAGTAAAATTGAGGCATTTTCAAGTTTTGCAATATCGAGGTTGGCTTTTGATTTATGCAGCCCCATCACATAAGTTTCAGCGCCTTGCAGGGCGCGACTTTCATTGGCATTGCAATGTATTGAAATAAACAGATCTGCTTTGTTTTGATTGGCAATTTCAGCCCGTCTGTACAATTCCACGAATTGATCCCGGTCGCGGGTATAGATCACCCTGATTGTTTTAAAATTTCGCTGAATAAGATTTCCGAGTTTCAGGGCAATAGCAAGGTTGATATTCTTCTCTTTCGACTGCCTGCCAATTGCGCCGGGATCATGACCGCCATGTCCGGCGTCAATAACCACGGTTCTGACGCCGGTATTCAATTGCGCTCTAATCTGGCAGGGCGCAAGAAATATAATAAACAGGAATACAATTCCGTTAAGTCTTTGTAATCGAAACATCAGATTGTTAAAGTAATATAAAAAGGGCTGGCGTCTCAATATTTTGATTAGTTTTGAAGCCCGGAAATAGTGGCATTTAACGCGTTTATCTTCTGATTTATTTACTCGCCAAAGATAAAACATAAACCTCAGAATACAGAAAAGAAATTGTTATCGAAATTCTTAACGAGGTCTTTCCCTTACCTGCTCACCCTGGTTCTTGTTTTCCTGCAAATCACCCTGGTGGTCGCTCAGGATACTATTCGGCGTAAATCGGGTGATAATGTACCTGTACCTTCAGGAACAATTGAAATTTCACTCCCCAATTCAGTTAAAGCCGATTCGATAGCGGCAGATTCAATCAAACCCGGTTCAATCAGAGCGGATTCGATTAAAACCGATTCGCTGAAATCTGACAGCCTTATTAAAAAACCGGCAAAAAAAAATCCGCTCAATTCCAAAGTTGACTATTCATCGAAGGATTCGCTGCGTTTCGAGATCAAGGGACAAAAGGTATTTCTTTTTAATACCGCCGATATCAAATATGAGGACATTAACCTCAAAGCCTCTTATGTTGAGATAGACTTCCCGAAAAACCAGGTTTATGCTAAAGGAGGGAAGGATTCGGTAGGAAATGCAGCCGGCGATCCCGAATTTACTCAGGGCGATCAAAAGTTCAAATCGAAGGAAATCAATTACAATTACACTACGAAAAGAGGTTTCATCAACACCGTTATCACCAAGCAGGATGAAGGTTATCTCCATGGAACGATTGTAAAAAAGATGGAAAACGATATAACCTATATTAAATCGGGAACATATACAACTTGTGAACTTGAAGGAAATCCTCATTTTGGATTCAGGTTCAATAAAGGCAAGGTAATTCCGGGGAAAAGGGTTATTACCGGTCCGGCGTATATGGAGATTGCCAATGTGGCAACGCCGCTTTTGATTCCATTTGGGTTTTTCCCAAACCGGAGCGGGCAGCGGTCGGGTATTTTAATGCCAACCTACGGCGAATCGAAAGACCGGGGGTTTTATTTCGAGAACTTCGGATATTACTGGGCTATGAATCAGTACATGGACCTTCAGGTACAGGCAGATATTTATACCAGAGGAAGCTGGGCTATTAAACCAACATTCAGGTATAACAAACGCTACCACTATAATGGCGGTTTAAATTTCAGTTATGCCGTTAATATCCTGGGCGCCGCCGATTCGCCTGATTATCAGAAAAGGAAGGATTTTCAGGTTCGATGGGTTCATAGCCAGGATGGGAAAGCGCGCCCTCGTAGCAGTTTTTCAGCCAACGTTAATATTGTGAGCAACTCATTCAACAAATATAACCTTGCTTCGAGTACACAATCCTATCTTTCGAATACCTTCCAGTCGAGTATCAACTATTCCACAAACTGGGCGGGGAAATATTATCTTAACCTAAACTTCAATCACAGTCAAAACACGGTTAATAAAACCATCAACGTTACCTTGCCGCAACTATCGTTTTCGGTTAATCAGTTTTATCCATTCAGAAGGAAAAATCCCGTAGGAAAAATGAGGTGGTATGAGCAGATTAGCATGAAATACAACCTCGACGCCGAAAACCGTTACAATACTGTTGATTCCAACTTTATGAAAGGGAGCTGGCCCGATTCAATGCAAAACGGAATGCGTCACAGTTTCCCGATCTCCGGTTCATTCAGGGTTCTTAAATATTTCAACTGGTCAAATTCCATGAACATCAACGACAGGATGTATATGACTTCCACAAGAAAATACTACCAGTCGGATACGATCGTTAATGGCTCCGACACCACTCTGCCCGGTTATAAAACCAAAAACCTTCCTGGTTTTACAAACGGGTTCGATTTTTCTGTATCATCCTCAATAAATACGAGGCTTTATGGTATGTACCAGTTTAAAGGCAGGATTATAAAGGCTATCAGGCACATGATAACCCCATCAGTTTCGTTTTCTTATACGCCCAACTGGGGCGCTCCGGGAATAGGCTATTACAGGTACATTGAAAATGATACAAATCAAATTAATCCTGCAACTTACTCTATTTTTGAGCGGTCGATTTATGGCGGTCCGCCCGGTCAGAAATCGGGGATGATCTCCTTTTCAATCAGCAATAACCTCGAAATGAAAGTCAGAAACCGCAAAGATACCATCACCGGCATAAAAAAAATTGCGCTTATTGACGATCTTTCAATCCGGTGTTCTTATGATATTGCGCGGGATTCTGTTAACTGGTCGCTAATTTCAGTTGCCGGACGCACCAGCCTTATCAAAGGATTAACCATCCAATATGGCAGCATCTGGGATATGTATGCGCGGGATTCGTTGGGCAGGAGAACCAATACCACCGAATGGAAAGCCAATCGCCGACTTATCCGACTCGACAATACTACCTGGGATATGGGTTTTTCCTATTCGCTTTCTTCCGAAAAAATCAAAGGGAAAAAAACTCCCGTCAAGGGAACGCCAATGGAACAGCAGGATGTTATGGATTTTTATGATTACTATGTTGATTTTGATATTCCCTGGAGTTTCTCGTTCAATTATAATTTCCACTACGGTAAACAATGGAACAACACTTCGCAGACGCGAGTATCGCAATTAACTCAAACCTTAAATTTTAGCGGACAGTTGAACATCACTCCAAAATGGAAAATTACCCTCACTTCGGGATGGGATTTTGTAAATAACCAGTTATCTTACACCTCTGTTGATGTTTACCGCGACCTTCATTGCTGGGAGATGCGATTTGGCTGGATTCCCAAAGGCGGGCAGCAAAGCTGGAATTTCTCCATTAACGTCAAAGCCTCGATCTTACAGGATTTGAAGTTGAATAAGAAGCGCGATTTCAGGGATTATGCCAATTAAGTTGGCGAAATGGTGAAATTTTTGCTCCGTAGGAGAAATATGTTGATAAATGTTCACAAAATAGAAACCAGATGAAAAAAATCATTAGCGCCTCCAACGCGCCAAAAGCCATTGGACCATACAGCCAGGCTGTAGAAGTAAACGGATTGTTATTTATTTCCGGACAAATACCCATTGATCCGGACACCGGTAAAATTATTGATGGCGGGATTACCGAGCAAACCGAACAGGTGATGAAGAACATCGGCGCAATCCTGAAAGAGGCAGGCTATGAATACACTGACGTTGTTAAATCAACCTGTCTGCTTAGCGATATGGACAATTTCGCTGCGATGAATGGAGTTTACGGAAAATACTACCCGTCGAATCCACCTGCAAGGGCGGCATATAGCGTTGTCAGGCTTCCTCTGGGGGTTTTGATTGAAATTGAAACCATTGCCGCGAAGTAGGTCTGTCATCGCGAGGTAAGAATGTATGGCGCCCAGACAGTCGGCAGCGAGGTTTCACGGTGTCTGATCATCTGTAGTTTTGCCTCTCGTAATGCGCCGCTGTAACTGTTGCCTTCAAGTAGCAAACGGTAAAATAGCGCCATGAATGGCGACGTCAATTTGTCTGTTACGTTCCAGAGAGTGGTTAAAATGTTTCGCGCTCCGGCTGTCAGAAAAACTTCCGGTATTACATTGCGGTATTTTCCCGATTGTAATCTTTCTATTCCTGATGAACAAGCATTTAATACAACCAGGTCGGCATTGCAGTGAAGATTACAGATTTCTCCGATTGTTAAAACATCCTCTTTTGCTGAGTAGTGTGAACCATTCTTTTCATTGCAGCAGAAAATAAACCCGTTATTATACGGACAATCGGAGCCATTGTAATAATGTGTAGCAAGATGTATGATTTTACCTCTGCTCACCATTTTTGTAAAATAATCTTTTTTAGCCGACGCTCCTTCAACCAACCACGATGATAGTCCGTTTTTTCGGAATAGTGAACCAATTGTTAAGAGTTCGGCTTTTGTGCCGGGCAGTTCACAAAAATTTCCGTTACTTGTGAATTCGGGCGAAAACCCAATAAAAGCATACCGAGACTCTTCCGAATTATCCTGGCAAACGTCCAAACAATTTGTATGATTGCAGCAGTTTAAAAATTCGGCGCGACGATATACAACTTCAAAATTATTTATTAAAAAATGAGGCGCGTCTGATTTTTCGTCAGATAATGGTAATTTATCGGTAGTTAGCGCCTCAAAAGGTATTTCTTCGAGAACCTTATCAGGGACGATGATCAACCGGTTTTTGTTTAAAAGAATATCCTGAACCGGTTCAACAAGATATAAATACAACAATTCACTGTAAGCAAAAAAATTATCGAAGTCGGCCGATTTGATTTTCTTCCGGTAAACATTTAAACATTCCCAGAACAAGTTATTCAGGGTAACGGTAGTTTTAAAAACAGAATGGCAATCAACTGCGGTCAACGATAATACTGAATCTGTGAGGACATATAGTAAAATCACCTCTTCCTGCGATAGATAAGCGCGAATACTTTCATCAATTTCCCCGCCACAGGATTCCTGTGCTTTAACATCTCCGGGAAAAATGTAAATCATAATTCCGGAAATAAATAATGAAATGCGAAACATGGATTGAGGCATAATACTAAATTTAGCGATTAATAAGTAATAATTTTTCCAACCATGATTATTTGGTCATTTACCAATATTTTCCAATAAAACAACCCTATGCCCAGTTTCGATGGTTCCAGCATATAAGAATTGTTTTTTTCGATTGCCGGTGAAGAGAATACCGCTTTGCCCTTGTTGTTTATAATAATTATGAAAACCGGAGCATTATTTTCCTCGCCTGTCCATTTGAACAATATCGGCAAATTCAACTTCGTTCTCACCTCCGAAGCGGGTAAAACAACTCTTAACATGGTGGTTCGGGTAATAGCGCCTACCAATAACTCATATTCGACAATCGGCTGATAAATGTCGGCGTTAACCGGGATGGCGGCTATTTTACTTCGGGTTGTTGGCGTTATGTCTGCAATTTTCCGTCCTTCTCTTATCCGGTTCACTGCATTGGAAATTCCATTCTTTTTTTCCTGTTCCTGTTTAATTTTTTTTTCGCTAACCAGGAGCGTTTTAACCGAATCGGAACGCAAAAGAAAATAAAGAGACCCGAAAGTAATCAGACAAAGAATCGATGCTGCAACCAAAAGCAGGATGAGGCTCCTCCTGTTTATATATGGTTTACGGGCAATTTTCTTTATCTTTTTCATCAGTTCGAGGGTATCCTTATCCTCCAAAAAACGGTTTAACCTGGTATCCACGAGTAATTCCTTGCGAAGCATGGAATTACGACGCAGATCCGTCCGAAACAACTGTTTCTCACTTTCACTCAGATCGTTATCGTTATAGCGATCAATCCAGTTGCTTGTAATTTCTATATCCATCATAGTCTAAGAATTGTTGATAATCGGGATCATTCATAATGTTTTTTCGTAATAGATTTTTACAGGAGTATTTTCGGGTTTTTACATATATCTCATCTTTATAATTCATTAGCCTCGCAATTTCACGGTATGGAATCTTTAAACAATACAATTCAAGTAACCGGCGACACTCCTGCGGTAATTCTGACATGTGTTTAAAAAATAACCGCTGGCACTCAAGGTTTTCTTCCTTTGTCTCCTCTTCTTCCGGAGAATATGAAACTGTAGGCTCATTAACCTCCCAATCAGCCTGGTATTTTAACCTGTATTTACGTTCAAGTCGCTGAAGCCATAGATTTTTCGAAATAGCAATAAAATAGGTTTTCAAACTGGAATCCAGTTTAAATGAAGGTACTTTTATACTGGCAAATAAAACAATAAGAGAATCTTGTAAAATATCTTCCACATCTTGAATATTGCCTGAATTTTGTCGCACAAAATGCCTGATGATTGGACCGTATTCATTGTACAGGAATTGTATGTAGTAGTCTTTTTTTTTTCGTAACCCATCCAGAAGTTGCTCATCAGTATAGCGAAGTCTCATACAAAGAAATTTATGGTTAATCAGGAATTTTGTAAAAGGTGAACCCATTGTTAATAACTTTTTCATAAAAATTTCCATCCTGTACAAATTCCAGAACCTTAAACACTCAATATCTTATGGTTATATCAGAGATTTGAGATATTAACATCGTAGCATGAAATCGTGGAATTCATGATCAAAAGGACATATTTCAGCGGTTCGCAACCAAAAAAAAGAGTAACCAAAATGTAGAAGCGGCAAAAAAAAAGACTGGCTACCCAGTCTTTTTTTCTAATAGAATTTCTTTCAGATAATGATTTACAATAAAATACCTGTTTGATACGTACAGGTTTGAATAATTGCCGTAATTTTATGGCTTAAATAAAAAAAATCGCTATTATACTAACCTCATGGTCAAAAAACCCAAAAGTATTGCCGTCACCCGGTTTGATTACATTATAAAGAATCTAATGGATGAGGAATTGAATATTCAGGGTAATTTGAACCATTATTCCGAATTTGACTCCGAAGGCAGACCGCTGAAGGAGATCAGATACACTCAGGAAGGCGCCTTCGAAGAAATGATTGGTTATGAATATGATGACTTGGGCAGACTCAAACGGGAATCCTATTTTCCCGAAGAAAACGAACTTGCCGAAGAGGTCGTTTACACTAATAGCGATTCAGGCAGAATTATACAGGCTTTGAAGAATTATCAGGATGGATCGGTTGATACTATTGATTATCTTTACAATGATGCAGGCCGGTTAGTGAAAAAGGTTGTTACAAACGATGAAAATGAAGTTGAACAAACGGAAATTTTCTCTTATGAAAACGAAAACCTTATCAATCACGAAACTTTTGACGGGGATGGTACTTTAATTGAAATTCCTTCAACGGTTTCAACTTCCTCCCATCAGTCGCGTATCATTCGTAACGAATCCGGTCAGGAGATATCCGAAGAGGAACTTGATGAAAATGGCGAAGTCATCATGTCGGTTAAACGGAATTATAATAGCGACGGGAGACCCGATGAAGTGGAAGTTTTTATTGACGGACAGGGAAGAATGATAAGCAGGCATTATATTTTAAAACATGAATATACTTATTTTGATTGAACAACCTTAGAGTAATCCTTATGAAAAACCACCCAGCCATCATCCTTATCTCAGCTTTGATCATTTTAACGACAAGCTGTAAGAAGAAATCATTTGATCCGATGACTAAAAGTCAGGGCGATTTTATCGGAACATGGACGGGGACGCTTACCACCTTTAAAAATAACAAGTTAATGAAGGAAACCGGCAATTTTCTGATTTTTCCGGAAGAGGGAGGAACATTGCTCGGCGGCATCATCTATCTTAGTGAAACGAGGGTGTTCAGACAATTTCAATTCCAGAACGGAACGCTTTATTTCAAGGTTTTCAATACCGATCCTTCCAGCGCTGCCTGTCAAAACTGGAATCTTAGTGGTTATGCTTTATTTATAGACGAAACTACAATGGATATCCGCATTTCCGGAAATGAATGTGGAAATCCGGGAAGCGAATATGTTGACTGGAGCGGAACGCTTGTTCAATCACCGGCAACAAAAGACACGCTTCCCTGTTTCACCTTTGCCAAAGCCACTAATAACTGGACTTATCAGGTAATTAAACAAAGTGGGGATACATGCCAGATTCAGAAACTTATTGCCCAAAAAACAGGAGACTATTTTTTTACCGGCGAATCAACACATTCCTGTGGGTGGGCAAACCAGAATATTCACCTTGAATGGAATGTGACCCCTGCAGAGTTCATAATTCAGGATGACGCAACTATCAGTATTCATCCAATAAGCATTCCAATTTATGCAAAACCGGGGGTTGTTTATAAAACCGATCTCAATCAGGATACTGTTACTTTAACCCTTTTATATACCGACGTGGTTGTCACTACCGCAACCGGCGAATTTATTTGTAATCAGTATATCTACACTGAACCTGTTGCAGCCGTTCAAGGTAAAATAACCCGTTCAGCTTATCTCTGGTTAAATTTTCATAACGGGATTATCCAGCAGTTGGTGGTGAATCCGATTAATGATCCGGATATCAAATCGCAAATCCTCACTGCAAAGAATTTCTGACAAAATTAAACAACATCGCTTATCAGGGCGTCATCTACCAGGTTCGGCAGGGTAACCCTGAGTTTGGGTTCTGCCAGCATCGCTCGTTTTATGGCAAAAATCGCTTCGTCATTCCGCGCCCACGCTCTTCTTGCAATACCATTATTGACGTCCCAGTGAAGCATCATTTTTAACCGTCGGGCAGCATCTGCCGACCCATCGAGAACCATCCCGAAACCCCCGTTTATAACCTCGCCCCAGCCAACGCCTCCGCCGTTATGAATGGAAACCCAGGTAGCGCCGCGAAAACTATCGCCAATTACGTTTTGAATAGCCATGTCCGCAGTGAATGCCGATCCGTC
Organism: Bacteroidota bacterium; assembly: GCA_037131145.1. Taxonomy (GTDB): domain Bacteria; phylum Bacteroidota; class Bacteroidia; order Bacteroidales; family FEN-979; genus CAIVAT01. The sequence continues at coordinate 7,813 of JBAXRP010000016.1, read as the reverse complement.
ATAAATATTGGATGTTTCACGAAAAGGCGAGTCGGTTCCTGAAACATCATGGTGATCTCTGCCAAGAACAATTGGAGCCGATATCTTACCTGAATTAATTGCGTCGTTAAAAGCTGCGGCTATTTTTGTGCGCCCCTCGCAATCGGCATATAAAATTCGCGCCTGAGAACCAACAACCAGTTTGTTTTTACCAGCCTCCCGAATCCAGTGGATATTATCGCGCATTTGCAACTCAATTTCCTTTGGCGAACCGGCTGCAATTTTCTCAAGAACTTCGGTAGCAATTCTATCGGTGATCTCAAGGTCTTCGGGTTTACAGGAAGTACAAACCCAGCGGAATGGACCAAAGCCGTAATCAAAAAATAGTGGACCCATTATATCCTGAATATAGGAAGGGTAAATGAATGATCCATCTGCCTTCATTACTTCAGCCCCGGCGCGGGAAGCCTCAAGTAAAAAGGCATTTCCGTAATCCCAGAAGTACATTCCGTTACCCGACATTTTGTTTATGGCTGCAACATGCCTGCGAAGCGATTCCTGCACTGCTTTTTTAAACCCATCAGGATCCTTTACCATCATAATATTTGCCTCTTCATAAGAATATCCAACCGGATAATAGCCTCCCGACCAGGGATTATGAAGTGAGGTTTGGTCTGAACCCAGTTCAACCTGAAGTTTGTGCTCGGCAAAGTATTCCCAAAGATCAACTATATTTCCCTGAAAAGCCAGCGAAACCGCCTCCTTTTTGCTTATGGCATTCCTTAACCTGATAACCAGCTCATCAGCTTTTGTATATACTTCATCAACCCAGCCTTGTTCGTGTCGTTTTTTCACCACCCTGGGATTGATTTCTGCAATAACGCCAATAGCGCCAGCAATAACGGCTGCCTTTGCCTGCGCTCCCGACATTCCGCCGAGACCTGAAGAGACAAAGACCGTTCCTGCAATTGCCCCGGAAGTAACTTTTCTAACGGCATTCAATATTGTGATGGTTGTTCCGTGAACAATTCCCTGCGGACCGATATACATGTACGATCCGGCAGTCATCTGTCCGTATTGCGTCACGCCAAGCGCGTTAAACCGCTCCCAGTCGTCAGGCTTTGAATAGTTGGGAATCATCATTCCATTTGAAACAACTACGCGCGGCGCGTCAGGATGCGATGGAAATAATCCCATCGGATGTCCCGAATACATCACAAGCGTCTGGTCGTCGGTCATGGTGGCGAGGTACTTCATGGTGAGCAGATATTGTGCCCAGTTTTGAAAAACAGCGCCATTTCCGCCATAAGTTATCAGCTCATGGGGATGCTGCGCCACCGCGGGATCCAGATTGTTCTGAATCATCAACATGATTGCGGCAGCCTTCATCGACCTGAAAGGATATTGGTAAATATTCCTGGCATATATTGGATATGCAGGACGGAAACGGTACATGTAAATCCGACCATAACGTTTGAGCTCATCGGCAAATTCGGGAGCAAGTTCTGCATGAAGTTTTTTATCAAAATATCTCAAGGCATTACGCAATGCCAGTTTTTTCTCTGCCGGCGTAAGTATTTCTTTACGAACCGGAGCATGGTTTGCCTCATTATCAAAAGAAACAGGAGTCGGAAGTTGTTCGGGAATACCGACCAATATTGCTTTTTTAAAATCTTCTGCTGTCATGGAATTTTGGTTTTTCAGCGTTAAATCCGTTCCTGGCATGATCGAAGCGCCTGATAAAGGAACTCCCTTGATCTGAACAATTTGGCTTTTACGGTTCCCAGAGGTAAGCCGAGTTCACTGGCAATCTCCTCATAAGACCATTCTTTAAAATAGCGCAGTTCTACGAGTTGCCGGTAATGTGGTTTAAGTTTATCAACAACTTCATGCATGAGTTTGATTTTCTGCTTTTCTATGATCAGTTCCTCCGGGTCCAAACCGTCGAATGGCACATTAAACGGTACTGCCGTGCCTTCTTCATCATCAAAACCAGTATCGGTGAACTGGATTCTTTTATTTTTTCTCAGAAAATCAATGCAGTTGTTGGCGGCGATTTTAAACAACCATGTACTGAAGGCATAATCGGTTGTGTAGTTTTTTAAATATTTGAATGCTTTCCCAAAAGCTTCTATCGTGAGGTCCTCGGCGTCGGAGGGATTGTGCGTCATTTTCAACATGATATAATAGAGCGTATCCCGGTAGTGGCTTAATAATTCAGCGTAAGCATGTTGATCGCCATTATCAAGAGCCCTGATTACCAGCTCAGAATCGCGTTGTGCTTTCGCGGTGAGATGTTTCACTACTTCCATCGTACCGGCTTTTTGAATAGGTTGGCAATCATCATTCCGCCGTTCAACAAAATCAACATGATCTCATAAAACGGCAGGAAAATAATTAAATCCTTCTCATGCAACCTGCGCAAACATTTTGCAAAAACAATGTATTGCGACGCCAGCCGTAAGACAATAAGAGACAGAACAGGGATTGTTGACCATTGTAACGAAAGTAAAATAATAAACAGAGCATAAAACGAAACTGCGCCGAATGCGTACATTCCGAGTAAAAATTTATGCCCGGGATGATAATATGTGCTTGTTGATAGGTGTCGCCGTTTCTGGGTAATCCATTGTCCCAGCGAAGTTTTTGGCTCGCTGGCGACATAACTTTCCGGATGAATCATAATGGCGGTATTCGACCGCTTCGCCACGCGATTAATAAAAAGATCGTCATCGCCCGATTTGATCCTGTAGTGCGAAATAAACCCGTTGCTTTTGAAAAACAGGCGCTTTTTGTACGAAAGGTTTCGCCCAACTCCCATATATGGAATTCCGGCAAGAGAATATGAAAGATATTGAATAGCAATGTGAGCCGTATCGAATCGTATAAGTTTATTGAGCAGCCCTTCCTCGCGAAGGTATGGACCGTAGCCTAATACTATGTCAATATTTGGAAGAAAGGCTGATTGCATCCGATCAATCCAATTCTTTGATACCGGACTGCAATCGGCGTCGGTAAGGAGTACCAAATCATGTTTAGCCGATTTAATTCCAATTGACAGCGGAAATTTTTTACCTGAGAAAAAGTTGAGGTCTTTCTGAATATTGACGGTGGTTAAATGAGGATATTTTTCTTCAAGGTTATTCAGCAGATACTGTGTATCGTCATCCGAAGAGTGATTAACGACCAGAGCCTCGAAGTCGGGATAATCCTGTTCAAGTATCAATGGAAGATTAACTTTAAGCTGATGACAGGCGTTGTGTGCGCAAATCACAATAGAAACCGGAGGTTTTTTATGGTTTATCACGGCGCCTTTGCGATACCCTTTATGCCGTCCCAATCTACTGAAAATAAACCAGTAATAAACCATGTTAAGAATAAAAACGAACCCCAGCGCCCCGAAAAGCGCCAGCGGTATAAATTGCGTATTTAACAGATTATCAAACATCTGATTAGTATTCTTTTTCTGCGCCAAAGTTATTCATTCTGATGTTACAAAAGTCAAATGTGACAAAAAAGACCTGTACCTTTGCCGGATAATTTGCAAAAACAGACCTTTTGAAATTTGAAATCTCGCACCGTGACGGTGGTTCATCCGCAAGAGCCGGTTTATTGACGACAGATCACGGAATAATCGAATCTCCGTTTTTCATGCCTGTTGGGACTGCCGGAGCCGTAAAAGCGCTTCATGTAAGCGATCTGAATACCGAAATCAAGGCGCAGATCATGCTTTCCAATACTTACCATTTATATCTCCGTCCTGGAAGTGATATTGTTGCAAAGGCTGGCGGTCTTCATAAATTCAATGGATGGCAAAAGCCAATTTTGACCGACAGCGGCGGGTATCAGATATATTCGCTTGGCGCCATGCGGAAATTTACCGACGATGGCGTGGTTTTTCAATCACACATTGATGGCTCGCGCCATGCATTTACGCCCGAAAAGGCTATGGATGTTCAGCGGCAGCTCGGCGCAGATATCATTATGGCATTCGATGAATGTACGCCTTACCCCTGTGATGAAGCTTATGCCCGGAAATCGTTGAAACGTACCCACTACTGGCTTAGTCGCTGCATTACTCATTTTAACATAACAGATTGTCCTCATGGATACCGGCAAAGCCTTTTCCCGATTGTGCAGGGAAGCGTCTATCCCGGATTGCGGGTTGAATCGGCAAAGTTCATTTCAGACCAGGGCGCTGAAGGCAATGCCATTGGCGGTCTTTCGGTTGGAGAACCAGCTTCGATGATGTATGAAATGACAGCTCTCGTTTGCGATATACTTCCAACTGATAAGCCGCGTTATCTGATGGGCGTTGGAACCCCGGCAAATATCCTCGAAAGCGTCGCGCTTGGCGTTGATATGTTCGACTGTGTTATCCCCACCCGTAACGGGCGAAACGGAATGCTTTTTACCCGGAACGGAATCATCAATATAAAGAATGAAAAGTGGAAGGATGATTTTTCTCCGCTCGAAGCAGATGGCGAAGTTTTTGCAGACCAGATTTATTCCAAAGCCTTTCTTCGTCATCTTTTTATCTCAAAGGAGATACTGAGCGCAATGATTGCAACCACACACAATCTGGGATTTTATATCTGGTTGATGAAAGAGGCAAGAAAAAAGATCATTGAGGGACATTTTATTGAATGGAAAGAGCGGATGGTGAAGCAGTTGATGCAGAGATTGTAGCGAAGCGGCAAATAACCATTCAAACGAATAGAACATAGAAATGCGTACAATTGACCTTTATATTATCAGGAAGTTTCTGGGGACGTTTTTTTTCACCATGATACTCTTGATTTTCATTGTCATTGTATTTGATATCTCCGAAAAGATAGATGATTTTCTGAAGCATGACGCTCCGGTGAGCGCTATCATTTTTAGCTATTATCTAAACTTCGTTCCCTATTTCATTAACCTTTTCAGCTATCTGCTGACTTTCATCGCGGTGATATTTTTCACTTCCCGCATGGCGTCCGATTCTGAAATTGTCGCCATTTTAAGCAGCGGCATAAGTTTCAGGCGCATGTTATTTCCATATTTTGTCTCTGCAACCGTGCTTGGTCTTCTCTCTTTTTTTCTGGCAAACTTCCTTATTCCTTATACCAACAGAAGTATGTTTGCCTTTGAGAAACAGTATATCAAAGATCAAAGAACATTCACTGAACAGAATATCCATAAGCAGATTAGTCCGGGAACTTTTATCTATCTCGAAAATTTCAACATAGATACCGACGCCGGATGGAAATTCACCCTCGAAAAGTTTAAAGGTCGGGAACTTGTTTTCAAACTGAAGGCTGAACGCATTGAATGGGATAGCCTTAGAAAAGTCTGGAAACTCTCCAATTATTTCAGAAGGCACATCGCCGGAATCACGGAATCTATTTCAACCGGCGCCAAACTCGATACTGTGTTGTCTTTTAAACCTGCTGATTTTATCGAAGATATTGAAGAGGTGAAAACCATGAACTATTTTGTTCTCAGGAAACATATCAAGGAGAAAATAATGCGTGGAGATCCTGATGTTATCAAATACCAGGTTAAAAAATACGAACGGATTGCCTCGCCGTTTGCCACCATGATTCTTACCTTGATTGGCGTATCGGTATCGAGCCGTAAAGTTCGAGGAGGAATTGGGTTTCACCTCGGACTTGGATTAGCGCTCACCTTCATCTATATTTTATTCATGCAGGTTTTCACTGTATTCGCCACCTTCGGCGATTTACCCGCACTTCCGGCAGTATGGATCCCGAATATCATCTTTGGGTTTATCGCCTTTTTTCTCCTGAAGATTGCGCCGAAATAATACCGGTAGAATATTTCAATAATGAGCCCACTCCGAAAAATGGGTATAAAACTCAAAATTTGGCTAAATCCCGGTATATCAGCGCCTTGAATTGCCACGACCTTAAGGTCGTGGCAATTGATAATCAGCATCTTAGTTGGCTTTAGCCAAATTTTTCTTAGTTTTCGGAGCAGACTCAATAATAAAATTTCATGTTCCAGATTCCTGATTCCAGGTTCCAGGTTCATCGTTTCGATAGATTTACTGAAAGAACTTATAACATTTTACAAAAATTTCATACACATCCACTAACATATCCAGGTTACTTTTGCCATCGTTAAACAAAAAAATCATGAAACGAATTATTCTTTTATCAGCAATGCTGATTCTGATGATGACCTCGATGTCGCAAATTATGCTTGAGCACACCTATCCGGCTTCCGCTTCACTTACTGAGTTATCCCTCTCAGGATACAAGTATTATCTGATGGATGCTACAAATAATCAGTGTAAACTTTACAACCTGGACCATTCTCTCTGGAAAACCATTCCGCTGAGCGTTCCTTCGAATATGTATTTATACGACATTAAATACGTTTCAGAAACCTTGTTTAACACAGATAGCAAAGTTGAACTGGCATATACTTACTATTCCTACGATACTATCTATTATTACTATACTTACTACTCTAAAGTGATTAATGAAAGCGGGTTTGAAATTCTTTCCATGCCCGGCGCGGGATATTTGGATTTGAAGTCAACATCCTCAAACGGGACTAAATTTTTCGCATATATTTATAATTATTCGGTGTTACCTTCTACGGTAAATACCCAGGTTTATTCGTTGCCGGGGAGTTTGCCAACCGGTGGAATTGCTACAGAACCTGTCATTTCAAACCGTTTTCCTTTTCCTAATCCGGCAAAGGCTTCAGTAACTATTCCCTATAGCTTACCCGATGGCGTAAATACAGCTCAGGTTTTGCTTTTAAATAGTTCGGGCAAACCGGTGAAAACTTATACCGTTGACCGCGCTTTCGACAGCGTTTTGGTTCAAACTGAAGATCTTCCGCGCGGGATCTATATTTACCAGGTGAAAGCCGGATCAGAAATTATCAGCGCCGGCAGGGTGATCCATGAATAGTCTCCCCACCCCGCCGGTGACGCCACTCAGTCAGAGCGCTAACGCACTTACCGGGTCAAGTCGCAACAACGCTGCCGATCTTCTAAAGGGATTGGCAGTGTTTTTTATGATTCAGGTACATATCATGGAGCAGTTTGCTTCTGAGGAGGTTTACGGATCAGTGGTGGGACGAGTGTCAATGTTTTTGGGCGGACCGGCATGCGCGCCGGTTTTCCTCGCAGTAATGGGGTATTTTCTATCCTCTGGAACCAAACCTTTCGCCTACTACCTGAAAAGAGGCGTTTACCTTTTTGCAGGCGGTATCTTGTTGAATGTACTTCGTTCCGCTAACCTGCTCATCCGGATTATTTCAGGAACAGTTGATCTTGATCCATGGAGCTTTGTGTTTGGCGTGGATATTCTGCCGCTTGCCGGGATTAGCCTGATCGTAATCGGTCTGCTTCGAAAACTCTTTGGAACTAATGCCTGGCTGTATCTTCTCGCTGCCTTACTCATTGCGGCAATAAGCCCGCTGATGACGGACACGGGTTCAGAAAATTCTCCCGGCGCATATCTTTTTGCTTTCATCGCCGGAACCCGCGAATGGTCATACTTTCCGCTTTTCCCCTGGATTTCCTATATTCTTACCGGTTTCTCGTTCCGGCTTTTTCTTCGCAATCCTGTATTAGCCGATAAAGTTGATCCGATGCAACTCCAGTTTTATACAATCCCGATTTGGATTGGTTTGATAGTTACATTTTCCTGGGCTTCTGCAATAACCCATACTTTGAAAGGAGCAAACGGTTATTACCACCATGGATTTCTGTTTTATGGATGGGTCATCCTTTTTATGGCTGCCTACCTCATATTGATTCGAAATATTGAAAAAAACTATGGCGATCGCCTGTTTTTCAGATTGCTGAAATGGA
>JBAXRP010000015.1:0-33976 GCA_037131145.1 Bacteroidota bacterium | reverse complement strand
CAGGTTTATTCAAAAGGTCTTTACCTAATCTGAGAATTTTGTCAATAACATCCTGCGAAACCTTACCACCGCTGATTTTGAGAGCCGTTTCAATCATTGAAAGCATAAATCCTTTGGCGCCATATCCATATAAGCCAAGATTTTGCACTTCGGTTTTGAACAATTCCTCTGATGTTGTCGCGGAGGCTGAATAATCAGAAAGTAATTCACAAAACATCTTTTCAGTTTCCTGATAATACGGTTCATTTACCCAAAGCGTATCATCGGCGTCAAATCCGATTATTTTAAAATCCTTCTTCATGATGATTTATATTTTCAACAGATAACAAACAATAGTCGCTATAACTCAAACCGTAAAGGTATCGAATTTTTTCACACGCCTTTTTCACTAATTCTATTGCGATTTCTATCTTTGCACCGTTATTCATTAAATTGTTTCTCTATGGTACAAGCGCGTTACAAAATATTCCTGATGCTGTTTTATATAGCTGTTTGTGGAACGGTTGTTTGTTCTTGTAAAAAAAAGGATAATTCAACAGATCCGGGAAAACAATGGCTGATGACCGTAAACTTCAAGGATGATTATATAAATCCGAAACTCAAGGCAATTGTTTTTGTTTCCGACGCTAATGGAAATCCTTTGGCAGATACGATGGTTGCCGGAAATACAAATGTTTTACTCTATTCGGAAAAAACTGCTACGCCGCCTTTTCAAGTCACTATTGTCAAATGGGAACCCGACATGCACAACTTTCTTGTAACCATAAGTACTTATCAGAATGTCACCCCATCTGAATGGACATTGCAGGGGCGGCGACTGGTTTCAACCGGAGAGGCTACAATTAATCTGCAGAATGTCCCGAATCATTCCGGACCTATACTCTATTCCAACTCCGGTTATTCAAACCTCACCTTCGCCACCGCAGGCAACAAACATCCAATATATCAATTACCGGATGATCTTTATATCAAATTAAGCTCCCCTTCAGGGTCGTTATACAAATGGACAAACGGAATAATACCGGGAGAAACCTACGATGTTGATCTTTCTGATATGAAAACCGCCGAACCACACACGATAACATTTCCTGTGGCGACGCAGGATTTCCACGTAAAGGTTTATGGATACCGCGATACCAGCTACCTCAGCCTGCCTATAGCCGCTGATGAACTGATAGGAAATGGCGACAAAGTGGATAATGTTACTGTAAGCGTTCCGCCCGCAACTTTTTCCCGGTTCCGCACCTATATCGAACTTATTGAATCATGGGCGTCTCCTTTAACCTATACATGCAGTCAGAATGACGCTATCCCTGATTCCTTTATTAAATTAAATGCCGCTATCAACAATATTAATATTCAAGGAAGTAAAACCGATTTCAACTCTGTTGGCGATTTCACTGTTACTTCGGCAGTGTGGTATTTCCATGACACAGAAAATCTCGCTTTCGAATGGACGGTATTTGGTCCGGATACTTTAACAACTATTTCGTTACCTATACTGCCGCCTGCAATGAAAAGCATGTTTCCTACGCTTGCGCTCGATTCCCTAACATTTTATCAATTCGAAATTATAAATTATCCGAAATTTGATTCCTATAATGCCTACCTGGAAAATATTTTTAATCCTGCCACTTCCGGACTGGCAGACAGACTAAATTCAAGTTCCATAAGAGTAATGGCGCCCTGACAGGAAGGCGGCGTTCAGACAAGCTGGGTAATAATTTATTTCCTACCTTCGCAAACTAAAATTTCATCGCTATGCCTCTAAAATGTGGAATAATCGGACTTTCCGGGTCGGGAAAAACGACGTTGTTCAACTGTATCTCAAACAACCGCGCTGAATTACACAAAGCTGCTTTTGCAGGCGGTAAATCGAACCTCGGCGTAATGAATGTTCCCGACGCGCGCCTTCAGGCAATTGATAAAATCATCAAATCGGCGAAGGTTATTCAGACAACTATGGAAATGGTTGATATTCCCGGACTTTCAAAAGGAGGCAGCCACACTGAAGGGAATAAATTCCTTGCCGACATAAGGAATGTAGATGCGCTGATTCATGTTATCCGTTGTTTTGACGACCCTTTGATGCCCCACATCGAAGGTTCGGTAAATGCAGTCCGCGACCGTGAAATCGTGGATCTAGAATTACAAATAAAAGACCTTGAATCGGTTGAGAAAAAGATTGGCAAGATGGAGAAAATGACCAAATTGGGGGATAAAGATGCAAAACATGGGCTTGACGTCCTACATAAATTAAAAGCGCATCTTGAGTCATTCCAATCGGCGCATACCGCCCCTGTTTCAACTGATGATCGTCGTTTTATCGAAGATATGTTCCTGTTGAGCGATAAACCGGTGATGTATGTTTGCAACGTTGACGACGCTTCTGCCATCACCGGCAACAGTTATTCTGCGAAATTCATTGAATCGGTGAAAAAAGAGGGCGCAGAAGTTCTCGTGATTGCCGCAAGAATGGAAGCCGATATTGCTGAGCTTGACAGCGAAGAAGACAGGAATATTTTCCTTGCCGACGCCGGTCTTTCCGAACCCGGCATAAACAGGCTTGTCAGAACTTCGTTTCATTTGCTGAACCTGCAATGTTTCTTTACCGCAGGTCCCAAAGAGGTGAGAGCATGGACAATTAAGAAAGGTATGACCGCGCCCCAGGCTGCCGGCGTTATCCACAGCGACCTCGAACGCGGGTTCATCAGGGCAGAGGTGATGAAATATGACGATTTCATGAAATTTGGCTCCGAACATTCATGCAAGGAACATGGAAAACTTATGATAGAAGGAAAAAACTATGTGGTTGGCGATGGAGACCTTCTCCATATAAGGTTTAATGTTTAATCACATTCCTTTACCATCATCAATGACTGAAGTTGAAAAAATTCTGGAAAAACCTTTATTTACCAAAGACGATCTCATCCATCTTCTGATTTCCACCGACAAAGATCGTCTTGCCTTATTCGAAAAGGCAAAAAAAACCAAAGCTGATTATTTAGGGAAGAAGGTATATTTCAGAGGACTGATAGAATACTCGAATTATTGCAAAAAGAACTGTTACTATTGCGGCATCAGGGCGGGAAACAACCATTTTGCGCGCTACCGGATGAGCGACGAGGAGGTTCTTGAAGCAGTTCGATATGCGTGGGAAAACAACTATGCCTCCATTGTAATCCAGGCGGGAGAACAAACGAATAAGCAATATATTTCGAAGATAGAATCGCTGCTGAAAAGAATCTATATCCAAACAAAAGGTCAGATTCATGTGACGCTTTCGCTTGGAGAGCAAAGCGAAGATACATACAAACGCTGGTTTGATGCGGGCGCTCACCGTTACCTGCTACGCATTGAAGTTTCCAACATGGATTTATATAAAAAACTCCATCCCGACAACCGCGCCCACGACTATCAGCAAAGGCTGGAAGCCTTGCGAACATTGCGGAAGACAGGTTATCAGGTTGGCACGGGAGTAATGATTGGATTGCCTTTCCAAACCATTTCCGACCTTGCCGACGACCTTATATTTTTCCGCGATTTCGATATTGACATGGCAGGCATGGGTCCATATATCGAACATGCCGATACTCCGCTTTACAAATTCAGGGATTCGCTCCTGCCACTTAAGGAAAGGTTTGATTTTTCGTTAAAGATGGTTGCCATTCTAAGAATCATGATGAAGAATATAAACATCGCCGCCACAACCGCCATGCAAACCATTGATAAGCAGGGGCGCGAAAAGGCGCTGATGGTTGGCGCCAATGTGATTATGCCAAATCTGACGCCGGTAAAATATCGTCAGGATTATTTGTTATATGAGAATAAACCCTGCCTTGACGAAGATGCGGAAGAATGTAAAAGTTGTCTTGAAGCGCGTATCCATATCGCCGGCGATGTAATTGGGTATGGTGAGTGGGGCGATTCAAAGCATTTTTCCGACCGCCAGTCCGGAGGCAATTGAAAACCCTCACGCTATTTTTATTTGCCAAAAAAAAATTCTGGTAATGGTGACAAAGTATGGAAAATAATGTAACCATAGTTTATGTTGGCGGTTCTGATGAAATTATTGAAGCGTTAACCTCTGATTCCAGATTCTCTGTTGAGGTAATATCAACTGCCCAGGCGGCTATGAACTACCTCAATTCAGGCATAAAACCTGACGCAGTTTTGTGTGAAACCAATATTCCCGATGGGTCAGCTTTTATAATCTATGATTATTTACGAGGGTTGCAACGTCTGGACCAGGTTGCCTTTATCGTAGTGGCGTTTGAATTTAGCGAGGATGACTTTAAAAGAGCCTTCTCAATAAAAATTGATGATTATTATGTTACGCCGCTGCCAGATTCAGATACTCTTGTAAGCAGAATAGAATTTTTAAAGGAGCACAGAAATAAATCTGCCAATCCTGCGCAGACTAAAGAAAAGGAAGTCAATTATCTTATGCCGGTATCAAAAAGAATTTTTGATATTATCGTTGCATCATCGGTTTTATTAATGCTCTCTCCTATCCTGCTGATTGCTATCATTGCCATCCGGCTTGAATCGAAGGGAAAGGTATATTATACATCAAAACGAGTAGGAAGGGAAATTTTTGATTTTTACAGATTGAGGTCAATGTGTGCAAGTACATATACCGATTTTCAGATAGATGATTTGGCAGGAGCCCAATACACGACTACGCAAAAACCTGCGGAAATTGATTTTACCATACCCTGTCCGTTTTGTGCCGCCCTGCCGGAGGGAGAAACCTGTTCGCCGATAATTCATACCGACAACATTATGATTTGCGAATATTGGTACATCCGCCAGCGCAAAGAGTTTGCCAGAATACAATCTTCATTTTTGAAACCGCCCGACTATTTTCGCGTTACGAAAGTTGGAAAATTTATTCGAAATACTAATATTGACAAATTTCCTCAGTTCATCAATGTATTAAAGGGCGATATGTCAATTGTCGGCAATCACCCCTTACCTTTGTATGAGGCAGAATTGTTAACATCAGATTTATTTTCAAAACGTTTCCTGGCGCCGGCAGGAATTTTTGCATTATGGCAGGCTGAAACGAGGCGAAAAGGATTAATAACTGAAGAGGAACGAAGACTACTTGATAATGCTTATGCCGACCATTTTACCGGCGACAGATATTCCTTATTGTATGATCTTCGAATAATCCTTGTTGTTCTCATTAAGAAAATTCTTTAAAGGTAAATTACTATTCATATATTTGCTATATAAACCGAGAATAACAATTCAACAATTCCTGTTATGAAACAAAAAATTCTTGTTATTGACGATGAACGAAGTATTCGTTTGCTTTTGGTTAATTTTCTTTCCAAAATGTATGATGTAGTTGGTAAAGGCGATGGTGAAGAAGCTCTGGAATGGCTTGAAGGGAATCTTCCCGACCTGGTAATTTGCGATATCCAGATGCCAAAAATGGATGGCTATTTGTTTCTTGAAAAACTCCGGCAAAGAGGTTATACCAGGCATACGCCTGTAATCATGCTTTCCGGGGTTGAAAGTAGTCCGGAAAGGGTAAAATGCTATACGCTTGGAGCCCAGGATTTTTTGGTAAAACCGTTTAATCCGGAAGAACTTAGCGCCTTAATAAAAAAGAATTTGTTTCCAGTTCATTATGCATTAAAATGGTAACTTCGGGATGGTTCCGGAAGTGATAATTATTCAAAGCAGTTTCTATTTTAAGCAGTATAAATTATGGAAAACAAAGTTTCAATCCTGTATATCGGAAATACGCCGGATATTATCAATCATTTGAGCTCTCACCCTGAAATAGCTCTTATTGTGATGCCGAACGCTCTTGCCGCAGATAATTTCCTGAAGAGTGAACAGAAACCTGATGCAATCATTAGCGAATATTATATTTCCGGAAGTACCGGAATCGAATTCCATGACGCCCTCAGGAAAAATCCGGCTTTTAACAAGGTGGCATACATCCTTATTTCTCATGAATTTAAGGAGGAACTTTTTAAGACTGCATTTACGAAAGGGATAGATGATTTTTATGTGCTGCCTCTACCATCTGTTGAGGATATAATTGGAAGAATTGGCTTCCTTAGAAATTATCGTTTCAAACATCCGGTGAAAGAGACTGTAATCGAAGAAGATGTCAAATTTGGAGGGCATCTGTCAAAAAGAATATTTGATATAGTTGTTGCAGGCGCCGCTCTTATCTGTCTTTCACCTCTTTTATTAATTGTTATCATTGCAATAAGACTTGAGTCGAAGGGAAAGATTTACTATACTTCTAAAAGGTTTGGAAGATGTGAAATTTTCAACTTTTATAAGCTCCGTTCCATGCGTACCGGAGCCGATGCAGAGTTAAAAAAACTTGCGAAAGAGAAAAATCAATATGATACCTCGCAAAAAAGCGCCGGAGTTGATTTTTCACTGCCATGCCCAGGTTGCTCGAAATTGCCTGGAGGGGAAAGATGTTCGCCAGTTATTTATTTTGGAGAAGATACCATTTGTGAAGACTGGTACAATCACCAGAAGAAAACGCTTTCCAACGCCAAATCTGCATTTGTCAAAATCTCAAATGATCCAAGGGTTACGAAAGTTGGAAAATTTATCCGCAATACAAGTATTGATGAATTGCCCCAATTAATCAATGTATTAAAAGGGGATATGTCAATTGTCGGCAACCGACCATTACCGCTGTATGAAGCCGAGCAGTTAACACAGGATAAAGATGGGATGGCAATGCGCTTTCAGGCTCCGGCAGGAATTACCGGACTATGGCAGGTTGAACTTAGAGGAAAAGGAGGGGTGATGTCGGAAAAACAACGTAAACAATATGATAATGACTATGCCAACCATTTTATCGGCGATAAATACCACTTGCGATACGACCTGAAGTTAATCCTCAGGACTATCCCCGCCCTCTTTCAAAAAGATTCAGTCTAATCAATACATTTTATTTTACGTGAACCGCGCGAACCTCATCCGAAATTCATTATGCCTGATTTGGTTCACATTTGCAACGTTCAATCTCGGCGTAGCGCAATCAAACGGCACATTTGACCTTCTTAAAGACGATATCCAGTTAAAATTACCTCCATTATCAGTATTGATTGATTCTGCGCTGGCATCCGATCCTTATGTCGCCTTCAGAAATAAACAGATATTAATCAACTCATGCAAACTATATTCTGACAGGAAACAATGGATGCGCGACATCGGTTTCCAGGCTGATGTGAGATACGGAACATTCGATAATTTTTCGACAAACACCGCTGAAGGGCAAACCCCTTCAAACTTTTCTACCAACCGAACCGAAACGAAATATGGACTTGGGGCTTACATCAAATTCCCCTTATTTGATATTGTCAACTACAAAAACCAGATCAACCTTGCAAAAACTGAGATCAAACAGGCTCAGGACATGTTCCAGTTGCAAAGCGCCGAACTAAGGCAAAAGGTGATTAAACAATATAACGACCTCGTATTAAAGCAGAAAATCCTGCAAATCAAGGCAAAATACCTTGAAACATCGAGAATAAATATGTTGATGACTGAAAAGGAATTTATTAACGGAGTAATATCTGTGAGTGAATATACGCGACTGTCATCAATCACTTCACAATCGGAAGAAAATTTTGAATCTGCCAAGATGGATTTTAAAACGGCTTACATGATTCTGGAAGAAATTGTTGGCATTAAATTGAATATCACTTTAGACATGCCATGACCGGATGAAGATAATTGACCTGCTAAGACTTATACGGAAACATATTGTTCTCCTGGTACTTGCGCCGGTATTGCTTGCTATGCTTGTAGCTTATCTTACAAGAAAACCAGTCTATTCATATTCATCGGAAACTACATTATATACTGGCATTGCTACCGGCGGAGGCGTCGAAATGGATAAGTCGCTCAGCTTTTTTGCAACAAATACTGCATTCGACAACCTGATAAATGTCATAAAATCCAGACAAACCCAGATGGAAGTTGGAATCAGGCTGCTTGCCCAACACCTGATGCTTGACAACTATGACCCGCGGTATCTTTCAAAAGCCTCATTTCTTAGATTAAGGCAGATAACCCCGCCTGATATATTCAGGCTGGTTGTTAAACATGTTGACAAAAATGAGCGTCCGGCTGAAGTTCACCAAATAAAAGCTACGCCTGCAAAGGAACCTGAAACTCGAACGGTTCAAAAATCTTTTCATACCGTAAAACCACAGGAAACACTTTACCGGATTGCAAAACATTACGGATTGTCGCTGGAGGAGTTAAAAGCGATGAATGACATGTCGGGCAACGAAATTGAAACCGGGCAGGTACTAAAAATCACGCCATATAGCGAGGAGGAGGAAACAGCCGTGGCGCCCGTCGACAGTATCGCCAATTCCGATACTACCGCCAGCAATGATACTTTCTCATTTACCAGGCTTGATTCTGCGGGAATGCAACAATGGTTGCCTTCGTCAATCAACATTGACGCTTACGAAGAAACCGTGCAGAATCTGCTGAATTACATGGCGAAAAGCGATACCAATTTTGTTTATAAACTGCTCAACTTCTCCAACCCGCATTATTCCGTTAAAGCTATCTCCACAGTGAATGTGCTACGCATTGCGAGCAGCGACCTGGTACGATTAAAATATGATGCGGACGATCCGGGGATTTGTCAATATACACTGGCTATTCTTACCGAAGTTTGTATAAAGAATTACAAAGGCATCAAAGAAAACCGAACGGATGCTGTGGTAAAATATTTTGAATTTCAGGTAAAGCAAGCCTCCGGTCGTTTGAAAATTGCCGAAGATAAATTGCTGAAATTCAACAAGGATAATAATATTATCAACTATTACGAACAGAGTAAGGCGGTTGCCGTTGTTAAAGAAGATCTCGACGTACAGTACAATAGCAAGCGAATGGTTCTTGCAGGAGCCGAAGCGGCAATTAAAAGAATTGAGCAGAAACTGGGCAATCTGCAAAAAATTCAGTTGAACAGCTCGCGGATTATTGATTTGCGAAACCAACTTTTAGGCGTTAATACACAAATTGCCAACGATGAAATTTTCAACGCTCCCGATTCAACTGAAAAATCAACAGTGGCAGATTTGAAAGTAAAGGCTGACAAACTAAAAAATGACATTCAGAATTCCATCAATGACATTTACCGGTTCACATATAGCACCGACGGGTTGCCCATCAATACGTTGCTGAATGACTGGATGAGCAATGTAATCCTTTTTGAAGAAACCAGAGCAGGCATGGAAGTGCTTGGCAACCGTATCAAGGAGTTTCAGAAACAATATGCCATTTATGCCCCGGCTGGCGCCAATTTAAAACGCATCGAAAGAGAAATCAATGTTGCTGAGCAGGCGTACCTCGAATTGCTTCATGGTTTGAACCTCGCAAAGCTGAAGGTGCAGGATGTTGAATTATCATCGAATATCAAAGCTGTTGATCCTCCATTTTTCCCTCTTTCTCCAAATGCTACCAAACGGTCAATGCTAATAGTGGTTGCCGGACTGCTTGGATTTCTTGGAGTTCTAATTACCATCCTGGCAATGGAGTACCTCGATAACACTCTGAAAAATCCGCTGAAAGCTGCGAAAATTCTTCATCTTTCAACAGGCGGTCTTTTTCCGAAGATATACCTGAAATCGGGTTCGTTGAATTTCCTGTTTATTACCAACCGTCTTCTTGAGATGATGGTGCAACAAATGTCCCAGTATCCTGAAGAACACAATGCCGTTCATGGCTCAAGAACTGTACTTTTTTTCAGTCCGCGAAGCAACGAAGGGAAAACGGTATTAATGGGAAACATCGCTCTAAAACTAAAGAAACAGGGATATAAAATTTTGGTTCTGACTTATTCACGGGAATCGCTCCGGCGCGCCGAAGTATCACAAACAGGTTACTCCGGCGTGAACGCCAGTTCCTCAATATCGGGAGTGGTGTCAATAGAAAATCGCTTCATCTTTATCAAACGGCTCTTTGGTTATCCCGACACAAGGATTGATCACGATAGTCCATTCCTTGAATCGCCAGAAAATTACCTTGATCCCGAAGAATTTCTTGTCTATCAAACCGACGAATCATTCCATATCGTAAATAATTATCAGGAACTGATACGCAGAAACCATTTCAGGCTGACCTTCATTCCGGATTTTATCCTAATTGAAATTCCACCCATTCTTTACTATTCATATCCGCCGGCTCTGGTCGAATCATGTGATATAACCCTGCTGGTATGCCGCGCCAACCGGACATGGTTGCAGTCAGATCAGGGGAGCCTGGAAACCCTTATGAAACATACCTCGTGTAAACCATTGTTCCTGCTCAACGGGGTTGAAATCCCGGTGATTGAAACCGTGCTGGGTGATTTGCCAAAAAAACGAAATTTCCTGCAACGGATTATAAAAAAACTGATTCGCTTTCAATTCTTTGAACATTATAAACCATAACTATTCATCCGTTGAAAACCAAAATTTTCAAAATATTCCGTGAAGCAAATTTCCTGTCGCTCGCAGCAAATCTCTCCATCGCTTTTTTTGGATTTGCCGGTTTCGCGCTTCTTGCACGCAGTTTTCCCATTGACCTTTTCGGGCAGTGGGTACTCTATATCTCTTCCGGCGCTTTCGTTGAAATGTTTCGGTTTGGGATTACCAATACCGCCATTATCCGCTACCTTTCCGGGGTGGATGAAAAAGAAAGATTACATTATATCGGTTCAAACGGGTTGATTGGTCTTATAGCTACCTGCGGAATAGTTGTTATTCTTATCGCTTGTCAGTTTGCATTTCCGGGACCGATTGAGCGAACTGGTTATGCTCTGTTTTTCACGTGGTATCCGCTGCTGGCATTCATCAACCTGCCTCTGAATACGGCATTGGTAATCATGCAGGCCGATCAGAAATTCGGCAAGCTCCTGCTGATAAAATCGTTAAACAGCGGCGGTTTCTTTTTAATAATTCTTGTGAACTTTCTTTTCTTCAAAATGACGCTAACGCAACTGATTTGGGCTCAGGTACTACTCAATGTCGGCACTTCCGCATTATGTATAATCAATGGGTGGGACGGACTACGGCATATTGCAAAGGCGACGAAAAAAACCAACAGGGTTTTACTCGATTTCGGAAAATATACAACGTTTACGCTGATCGGAACTAATTTGCTACGAAGCGCCGACACTCTGATAATCAGTTTGAGTCCGCTTGGTACGGCAGCCGTAGCCTTGTATAGCATCCCGCTCAAATTGACCGAACTCCAGCAAATTCCATTGCGCAGCTTCGTGGCAACTGCATTCCCCAAGATGTCAAAAGCGAGTGTTCAGGGCAAAATCCAGGAGGTGAAGGAGCTTTTCTATACATACTCAGGCGCCATGTTCTATCTGTTCATCTTTGCCAGCTTAACAACCTTTATTTTCGCCGAGTTCTTTGTGCAGCTTCTTGGAGGTAAACAATACCTTGGAACCGATCCGTTTACAGGAGCCAACGCCGTTACGATTATGCGAATCTTTTCATTATACGGGCTTCTCCTTCCAATTGACAGGATGACCGGAGTAGCTCTCGACAGTATTAACAAACCCGGTAGAAATTTCCTCAAGGTTTTATATATGGTAATCGCCAATGTAATCGGCGATCTCATCGCAGTTTTTGTATTCCACTCACTTGAACTTGTTGCCGTGGGATCAATTCTTTTTACCATTCTTGGCGTTTGGGTGGGCTACCATTTCATTGATAAGCAACTGGATTTGAGATTTCGCAGCATTTTTTCCTCCGGCTTTGAATTCTACAAAACCATGTACCTGAAATTTGTAAATTCCAGATCGCGATAAAATCAAATCCCGGCAACCATTTCTGGATTCATCAATTTTGAACATCCTCATCAATGCGGAATGAAGTTAATCCATTTGAAAAGTCAACCGGCTCCGATAAACTGGGGTCAAATAAAAGCCTTTTGCTCATCTTCCTCGCAGTTTTGTTTGCCGCCTGGGTTATTGGCAATAACGGAATTGTTGGCGGAATGGGTTTGATAGCCATACCTTTTGTTCTCATCTTTGGCTATTTCTTTTTTAAAAATCCAATCATTGGGGTATATACTGCTGTCGCGCTAAGTTTTTTGATACTTGGCTCCGCGCGATATATAAAAGGGGTGCAAGTTGGTATGGCAATGGATGGCATACTTTTTTTAACTTATATCGCGCTTTTTTTCAATCGTTTCAAGGAAAGGATTAACTGGGCGCCTGCAAATAAGGACGCCACAATTCTGGCTGCGATATGGTTTTTTTTTACGGTGCTGCAGTTCTTTAATCCCGAAGCGCGTAGCAAAGAGGCATGGTTCGTAGGTTTCCGCGGTATTTCACTTTACATGATGTTATTGATTCCACTGGTATTGCTAATGATTGACACCCGGCGCAAGCTCGATATTTTTCTGTACCTGTGGGCAGGTTTCTCACTTCTTGTAACAGCAAAGGGAATAATGCAGCTTACAATTGGCGTTGATCCGTATGAAAAAGCATGGCTCGACGCCGGCGGCGCCGTAACCCATATCCTTTTCGGAAAACTCAGAATATTCTCATTTTTAAGCGACGCCGGACAATTTGGAGCAAACCAGGCATATTCCGGGGTGGTATTTGCGATAATCGGCTTTTCGGTTAAAGACAGAAAAATTAAAATCTTATTCCTGACTGTGGCTGCTCTTGGTTTATATGGAATGTTACTTTCAGGAACCCGCGGCGCCATCAGTATTCCGTTAACCGGCTTTTTTCTGTATGCCGTTCTCCGGAAAAACCGGTTTGTGATGATCGCAGGAACAGTGTCCCTTCTACTGGTGTTTATCTTTTTCAAATATACAACCATTGGGCAGGATAACCAGCAGATCCGAAGGATGCGCTCGGCATTCGATCCCAACGACGCTTCGCTTCAGGTACGTTTGGAAAACCAGAAAAAACTGAGCGTTTACCTTTCAACCAGACCCTTTGGCGGAGGCATCGGTCATGCAGGCGTAAAAGCCCAGCGTTTTCTGCCTAATGCATTCCTTTCAAACGTGGCAACCGATAGTTGGTATGTATTGATTTGGGCAGAAATGGGCGTTGTAGGTTTGTTACTTCATCTTTTCATTCTTTTTTATGTCCTTGGAAAATCTGCATGGATGATTATGTTCAAACTGAAAGACCCGGAAATCAAAATAATAATGTCAGCCATGGCTTCAGGAATGTTCGGAATCATGGTTGCATCTTACGGGAATGCGGTTCTCGGTACAATGCCTACCGGAATCCTCATCTACACCTGCATGGCAATAATGCTGAATGCCAAACATTTTGATGAAGAAGCGACAAATGCCCGAACCCTGGAAGTTTCACAGGTATGATTTGGAAAAAAGTCACCGATTTACTTTCATACACAAACAGAGAAAATCTGCTTATTGTTTACGGAACCAATAAATTGGTAGATTTCCTGCCTATTTGCGACCTGATTACTTCCGACGAAATTGCTTATTCAGAAGGACTCAGAGGCGAAGGACAAAAAAACACCTGGCTTTCGTGCAGGGCAGCGTTACGATTGGCGCTGGGATTTTATCTGAGTAAAAAACCCATCGAAATTGAATTACGAAAAAGCCGGTTTGGTAAACTTTTTACTGCCGACGCAGATATATTTTTCAATGTAAGCCATTCCAAACATGCTTTTTTGCTTGGTTTCAATCCAGGTGGACGGATAGGTATTGACATAGAATTGATGAATGGATCCGAGGATTTACCTTCGCTCGTTACTTACGCCTTTTCAACGGCGGAAGCAAATTATTACAGAAATGGCGAGGGCGCCAAACGGTTCGCAGAAATATGGACACTAAAGGAAGCTTTTTTAAAAGCGGTAGGCGTTGGCTTGGTTAATGATTTAACCTCAATTACAGTTACCGGCGAATCGCAGAATTATATCGCGAGATATCATTTGAAACAGAAATCCTTTTTATGTCCAAACGGAGAAACCGGCAGCGTTGTTTACCGAAATAACAAACCTTTGGAGTTTATCGAGATGTAATGCGTCATTGTAAAATGACCACAGTTTAGACTATAATCTTAGGTTGAAATCCGAAAAATGAAGTTCATAACTTAATATTTGCCATTATATTGCAAATTATCATTTTTGTTGTATATTTGCTTCATATTTAAAAGGACAACAATATGATCATAGAATTTAGTGTTGAAAACTATTTATCTTTTAAAGATTTAACAAAGCTATCAATGGTTGCGGCAAAATCTTTTAAAGAGCGCATGGACAGCAATCTCATAGAAGTTGATAAAAAATTAAACCTGATAAAATCTGCTGTAATTTATGGAAATAATGCCAGCGGGAAGAGTAATCTTTTAGAAGCGATGGGTTTTATGAAAGCAACTGTTCTAAATTCATTCCGTGATGCTTTAGTTGAAAACAGCGAAAGAAAATTTCCGCTGGAAAAATTTATTCTTAACTCTAAGACGGAAAACGAATCAAGTTTTTTTGAAATATCTTTTATTCAGAACGAAGTTAAATACAGATATGGATTTGAAATTGACTACCAAAAAGTCGTTGCAGAATGGTTATATCATACAACAAGTAAAGAAGTTTATTTATTCAAAAGAGATTTTCAAAAAATAGAAGTTAATAAAACTGCTTTTAAAGAAGGGTTAGGAAAAGAAACTGATGTAAAAGAAAATGTTCTGTTTCTTTCATTATTGGCAACTCTTGGCAAGGAAATTTCTGGAACAGTTGTTAATTGGTTTAAGAAATTGAACTTTATTAATGGTATTCATGACCAAGGACACAAAAGATACACTATTGACAAATTAAAGAACGATAAAGACTTTTTGAACTGGGTTTTACATTTTATAAAATACCTTGAAATATCAAATCTTACAACAACTGAGGAGGATGTAACCGAAGTTGATTTGGAAACACTACGAAAAAAAGAAAAAGATGAAGAAGTAATAAACTTGTTGGCAAGTATTCAGAAAATACAATCTAAACAGCCGAGAAGAGACCACCTGATTACATACCATAGAAAATATGATGAAAATAATATTTTAATTGACACTGTTCCTTTCAACTTTGATAATCAAGAGTCGGAAGGAACAAAAAAATTATTATATCTATTGGGTCCTTGGTACGATACTCTTCAAAACGGAAAAATTTTGCTTATAGATGAACTTGATTCAAGATTACATTCAAATTTAACTTTAAAACTCGTTGACTTTTTCCACAAATTAAACAAAAAAAATGCTCAACTAATTTTTGCCGTTCACGACACTTCTATTTTAAATAAGGATACCTTCAGAAGAGATCAAATCTATTTCGTTGAAAAAAATCAATTTGGAGCATCTGAATTGCTATCTCTGGCAGACTTCAAAACCGATAAAGTCAGAAATAAATCAGCATTTGACAAAAACTATATTCAAGGTAAATACGGCGCTATTCCATATTTTGAGATTGATGATAAAATAAATCAACTTTTATATGGGGAAGCGCGATAAATTCAAGGAAAAAAAAGTCGCAGCCTATAAACGAGAATTTAAAGGTGTTGAAACGAGACAAGCGAAGAAAGACCCATTAATCGTTCTGAGTTTTAAAAATTTTGATATAAATCAAGGTCAATCATTCGAAGAATGGCAAGCGGATGAGCTTTTAGCATTAGCAGTAGAAAAACTTAGAGCTTTATGCGAATATACAATTGCTCAAGCCACGAATAATGGATTGTTGAAAATATACACTAAAGCGCCATTCCCACCTGAATCAGCTTTTGAACATCCAAAACATATACCACAAGACATTGACTGGAGTTCGATGCACATTGGAAATAAGCCTTGTGTTATTGGTTACTTTGAGGATAATATATTTCATATTGTTTTTCTCGACAAAGACCATGAATTTTGGATTACGAAAAAGAAAAACACTTAAAAAAAGATCAACCACGAAGTTTCTGATCACGTTGCTTCATCAAGAGCCTTCTGAAGTTTTTCGCCAAATTCGTTATCGTTTGGCGGAGCAAAAATCCGGGAATGTTCACCAGGGATGGGATGAACGACCACTTTCTGCGCATATTTCTTCCAACCCAGAAAGACCGGATCGGATACATAAAAATTACGCTTACAGGCTCGAAACAAATGAAGAGTTCCCGGAAAGTAACGCAGTTTCATTGCGCTGATTGCCTCGATATTGGCTTTGGCGACATAGATCAAATGCGACGGCAGATCAACGAGGTCTTCGCGATTTACCGCATCCTGATCGAGAAGCTTCATTTTCAGACGATACTTCAGCCATTTCAATTTCTTTGGAATTGCATTTACAGGATCGGTAATAATAATCCTGAGATTAAACATGGTATGCATTATTTCTTCCCTGAACCACAAAAGTGTTCGCTGTATTTTGGGCAGATCCTTGTTGTTTGAAACCGCCGCAGTATCAAACATTCCCAGAAAAGCAACAGGTTCATTTTCTTCAGCAAACCGGCAACATAGCTCATGGGCAATCAAACCGCCAATTGAAAAACCGGCAAGCGCGTAAGGACCGTTAGGCGTCACACTTCTAATTTCACGCATATAATGGCGGGCAATGTCTTCGATATTATTGTATGGCGCCGATTTTCCATCAAGCCCATGAGCCTGAATGCCATAAACCGGTTGTCCGGGAGCCATTTTCTGTGCCAGCGTATTGAATAACAAAATGTTTAATCCCCCGCCATGAATAATGAAAAGCGGAATACGGCTACTTCCGGGTTTGATGCAAACCAATGGCCGCCATGCTTTCAGCTCCTTTTCCTTGTCAATTGCTGCCGCAAGGGTCTTTACCGTTGGGAAGGTGAACAATGAAGCCAACGGTATTGTCTTTCCTGTTTGCATCTCGAGTTCACTCATTATTGCCAATGCCATAAGAGAGTGACCACCCAGCTTGAAAAAATCGTGGTTGACGCCAAAACTGCCTGTTCCAAGTTGCTTTTCCCAAGCCGAAAAAATTATCTTCTCCGTGTTTGTTACAGGTTGTTCATCCGCTGAAATGCCAATATTGTTAAAATCCGGCGCAGGCAACGCCTTCAGGTCTGGTTTATGATTAATTGTCATTGGAATAAAAGAAATACCAATGAAATGAGTAGGAATCATGTAATCCGGAAGTCCCGAACGTAGCAAGTCTTGTATTTCACCTATATCATTATCATTTGTCAATACAATATATGCAACAAGTTTAACCTCCTGGTCAGGACTTTTTATGGGAACAACCACGCAATCGGCAACGATATTCAGTTGATTTATTGCCGCCTGAATCTCACTGATCTCAACCCTGAAACCCCGGATTTTAAGTTGTTCGTCAACCCGTCCTTCAAATTGAAGATTACCATCGGGCAGGATGGTGACAAGATCGCCGCTTGAATAGAAACGGCAAGGCTTATCGCCTTCAGTAACCGTGATGAACTTTACCTCGGTGAGTTCAGCCTGATGAAGATATCCAGGCGAAACAATTTCACCGCCAATCAGCAATTCGTTGGGCAATGTCGGAATTCCCGCTTGACCGAAAACATTCCTGATAATTGCGGTTGCGCCGAAAACGGGTTTCCCGATGGGAAGTTCATTTACAGGTTGACCAATTTTCAATTTATATGCGGTAGCTACAACAGTTGTTTCCGTTGGTCCATAAGTATTGTAAAGCATAATATTTTTCCATGGCGACTCGACCCACTTAGCGGGATATGTATTTCCGGCACGTTCGCCCCCGATGATAATTAGTCGTAATTTGTAATGTACACTAATTCTATCGGAGAAGTGGTCAATCAACTGTCGCCAGAAAGCTGTCGGAAGGTCGAGTACTGAAACCGCTTTATCCTGGCAAAAATCGAGAAACCGGTTTACGCTTGAAATCGAATCTCTTGTTCGCATCACGAGGGTAGCTCCGCAGGCGAGCGTAGGAAAAATTTCCTCCACCGAAGCGTCGAATGCCAGTGAGGCAAACTGCAATACGCGGTCTTCTGAAGTCAATGAATAGCGGTGAATACATCCGCTGATGAAAACGTTGAGCGAATGGTGTGTAATTACAACGCCTTTCGGTTTTCCGGTGGTTCCCGAAGTATAGATTACGTAGGCAGGAAGATTCTCCATTCCCATAATATTTTCGGGCAAGGATAAAGAAGAAGGGCTTTTTGCCAATGCGATATCATGCATCTGCACAGAAACAGGGAGAATTTCGCGGTATTTCTCCGCTGAAATAATGTGTGAAACCCCTGAATCTGTCAGAATTGTTTTTATTCTTTCGGGCGGCGAACCCGGATCAATCGGCAAATAAGAATTTCCAGACATAAAAATTCCCAAAATGGAAATGATAAATTCAGGACTTCTTTCGAGGCAAATTCCAATGATATTACCATGAGAACCGTTGGTTTCTGAAAAAAGATAACCGGCTATCTGTTTCGAGCGATGGTTTAGCTCATTGTACGTTATTTGCTGGTTTTCAAATTCGATGGCGCCTTTACCGCCATGGCTTTTTACCTGCCGATAAAATTGCTCCAGAAATGGAATTACATCCTTTAAATCCCAGCCGGTGTTGACAAGTTCATGCAGTTTCAGTTCTGATGAAGTCAGCATGTTTACCGAAGAAACCAAATTTCTGCGGTTATCAGCCAACAGTTGAAAAAACAAAGACATTCTGGTTTGAAATTCATCAATAAGCTCTGAATTTTGGGAGATGACCGTAATCCGTTCCTGATCGGGAATTAAAACCGTTGCATCGGGATAATGTCCGCAAACCGCTTTACCTGTTTCTGCTGAAAATGCCAGAATGAAATGATATCGCGGATGTTCGGTTCCGGCAAATTTTCTTTTCAGTTCAGGCGTCCGCGCAATAATATCATAGAGAAAAGTACCTTTGGAAAAGGTATTTTCAATCTCTCTGTTGATCTTCGCCAATGCTTTTTCACAGATTATTCCGGCGATGTGAGGCAGGACAAAAGGAAGCACATCTGCAAAAATTTCGAATGATTCATCATTAAGGCGACAGGATTCTGCATTGGTTATTCGGCGGTAAAGGTTGTGGAATTTGAATAGGACGCCAGAAAAAACATCAGCGCTGCATTAAGATCGCGGTCAAAACCAGAGTTGACGAGTATTTCGGCAGTTTTCCAGGTTCCTGTTGAAACTGACAAAACGAGCGCAGCCAATTCAGAAACAAGACTGAGTTGTCGAATCCAAAACGGTTCATTCTTCGCCACTTTTCTGACAAGATTATCAATTGACAAGAGTTTTTCCTGTGACGGAACCGGTAGTTTAACATTAACCGCTTTATCATAAAATAGATCTGCCACCGGAACCGGATCGCCGGATAGTTTTGTAATCGCTTTGATCGCCAAAACGCCATCCGCCGTGGCGATCGTTACCTCTTGCCCTTTAAGTCCAAGAACAGTTCCTGGTTTTTGGGTTGTTTTCTGAACAATGTGATTTGCCCGCTGAACAAGAAACACCCCAGTGTTTGTGAGTAGTTTAGGACTTGCCAGCCTGTTGTCGAATCTGTCTCCGAGGTTCAGAGCTCTTACCATATTATACAGTTCACCTGCCGGCTGCCGGAAATCAAGTACCCCGGCGGCAAAAGGTTTCTGATGCAAACTAAAATATGACAGCGGTTTTACGAAAACTGACGGAAGTTCAACGTCGTTTCTCAGAGTGTCAATCACCTGATGAAATGATTGCAGCGCCGCTTCGAAACACCTGGCATTTAAGGTAAAAGCAGTATCGTCCCAGGAAACCTCAACACGGGCTGACGCCACAACTCCGCCTGCGTCGGTTTCTTCGGTCATCACATGCCAGCTTACTCCATGCGCTTCCTCGCCTCTCATCAGCGCCCAGGAGGTAGCATGAACGCCGGCATAATATGGCAATGGCGAATCGTGGTAATTGATGCAGGCTTTCTTTACCGCCAATAGCGTCTCCTTTTTCAGAATTTTACTATTGACAATGCTGAAAAGATAATCGAAGGAAACTTGATTCCAATCAACAGATTGAATGCCTTCATAGCCTGAAACCAGTCCGATTCCTTTATTTTTTCCCCACGCGATACAGGAAGAATCGGGACTAATCAACCCTTTTATCACAAAACCATGACGGAGCAGAATTTCTCCACATTCGGTCAACAACCCTGTTTCTCCAATCAACACACAAGAAAATCCATCGGGATTCGCATTAAAAATAGTTTGACTTTTTTGAAACAGTTTTCCAATGGGAATATCAGGGTTTTCAATAACAATCCTTATGGTTTGGTTAAAAAAGTTTACCATCTCAATCACCGGTTTTTCATCAAACAGAGCAAGATCGTATTCAAGCCAACATTCGAGTTCATTTCCGGTTTCTTCGGCGTTAAGCATGATGTCAATCTTAACGCCGCCGCTTCCCAATTCTTTCTGAATAAGTTCAATATCTGCAAATTTCATGGCTGGCATTGCCCAATTCTGCAAGACGAAAACAACCTGAAATATAGGATAACGACCCGGAGATGTAATCAATCCGAGTGAGCGTACCAATTGCCCGAAGGGCAGATCAACATTGGCAAATGCGTCAAGACTTGTCAGTTGAACCTTTTTAACGAATGAAGAAAACGGCTCGTCTTCTGAGATATAATCCCGCAAAGCAATCATATTGGCAAAGTAACCTATCAGAGGTTCGGTTTCCTGCCGGCGCCTGTTGGCGTAAGGCGTGCCAACAACTATATCGGAATTTCCAGAAAATGCGCTGAGCGTAATTTTGTAAATGGATAGCAGTAATGCGAAAAGCGTGCAATCATGTTCAACTGCAAATGATTTAAGAGCGGTTAGTTCGTTTTCCGGCGTTTTCCACCAGATCCGTTTACCGGCTTGAGCAACTTTTGTCAAATCGAATGGTTTCCGGCAATGCAGGATAAGCGGCTGCGGCAGTTTTGCAAAAACTTTTTTCCAGTATTCAAGCTGAGAAGTCAGTTTTTCCTGATTACTGATACTCTTCTGATAAACTGCAAAATCAATATTCTGGATCTCCGGTTTATGCAGATCAACCGGCAATTCACTTAGGATGTTCAGATATGCCAGCTTAAATCCATTAAAAAAATTAAACATTGACCAACCGTCGAAAATAATGTGATGGATGCAGAAATATACAATATTGGACTGTTCCGACGTCTGGAACCAATCCAGACTGAATAACCTGCCGGTTTCGAGATTAAATACCTGACGTCCTATTGTTTTTTCAGCTTCGCTTAGCCTCAATTCTATTGCGTTTTGCGACAGTTCCTTCAGGTTTACCACGGGAATGGTAATCTTATAAGGTTCATTGAGAAACTGCAATGGAATCCCATTCTGAACTCTGATTGCTGTACGAAGGATTTCGTTAGAGTTAATCAACGCGTTTATGGCTTTCTGAAAAACAACGATATCAGGATATCCATAAATGTCGAGCCTGAATAAAATATTGTGCATGATTCTCGTGGCATCCATTTTATGAAGGAACCACAATTCAAGTTGATTGGCATTAAGCGGATAGCCTGATTCATTGCGTTCAACTGCGGTAATCAGGGAAAGCGGTCTGTTTTCGGGCTGGATATTATCGTTCAGAAACTTCGCCAGTTGAAATATAGTCGGATTTTCAAAAATGGTTTTGATTGGCATTTCTATTCCGTATTTCCCCGAAATCCGCGCAGCAATACTTGCAGCCTTAAGCGAGTGACCGCCAAGTTTGAAAAAACTATCGTGAATGCTTATTTTCTCCGCGGATAAAACCTCCTGCCACATTTCCGCGAGCCATATTTCGATTGGAGAGGATGGTGGAGTTAAATCGCCTGAACGAGCAAATCCACTGTTTTTGGGAAGTTTCAGAGCTTTTCTGTCGAGTTTACCGTTTTCGGAAAGCGGGAATGTGCGGCAGACGACAAACTCCGAAGGAATCATAAACGTCGGTAACGATTTCTGTAATTCCACGGCAATGAGCTCCCTGTCCTCACCTTGAGCCTGCATTGGTTCTTTTGCGGTCATTATTCCGGAATCAGTTTCCGGGACAAGGAATGCAATCAGACTGTCGTCGTTGAAATTATCTTTAGTAAATATCACTGCAGCATCGCGGATTCCCGGTATTGCAAGCATGGCGTTTTCAATCTCGCCAAGTTCGATTCGCAGTCCCCTCATTTTAACCTGGAAATCGCGCCGACCAATGAAATCAAGGTTTCCATCCGGTAAAAACCTGCCAATGTCGCCGGTGGCATAAATTTTCTCCCCCGCGCGGAACGGGTTCGGAAGGAATTTCTGCGAGTCGAGCTCCGGTCGGTTCAGATAACCTCTTGCAACTCCCTCGCCGCCAATGAAAATTTCTCCTTCATTCATGGTTTCAACCGGTTTCATTGATTCATCGAGAACATAGATAAAATCATTATCCACGGCTTTTCCAACCGGGGTTTTATCGGTATCCTCATTCTGGCAGAGGTAAGTTGTGGCATAAACAGTGGTCTCGGTAGGACCGTAAACATTAAATAACAATGTGCCGTATTTCCCAAAAATCTTATAAAACCGCTGAACCAGCGAAGGACTTACCACTTCTCCACCTACTGAGACCCATTTAAGGTTGTTTGCAACAATCTTGTTTCCCGACAATTCAATGTATTCGAGAAAAACTGAAAGCATTGATGAAACAAAAAATGTAAAACTAATTTTGGATGAAACGATCAGATTCAGCAGCAAAGCAGGATCTTTTTCAATACCGGGATCGGCGATATAAAGGGTTCCGCATGGGATGAGCCAGCCATAGAGTTCCCACACTGATCCGTCGAAAGTGTAAGGCGATTTCAGCAAAACCACATCTCCTTCCGCGATTGGATATAACCGCTGAATATATCGGATCAGATTCACAACCGAATGCTGTTCAACCATCACTCCCTTGGGTTTTCCGGTGGAACCAGAGGTGAAGAGAATATAAGCCAGATCGTGCGGAGTTACCTGAACAGAAGGATTTGTTGCGGGAAAATCTCCAAAAGCCCAATCAGAAATGTCGGGCTTTAACAGTTGCTGCGGATAGTTTCTGAACTTTTCGGAAAACTTTTCCTGCGTGATGAGAATATTGACGTCAGCGTCATTAAAAACAAACTTAATGCGGTCATCGGGGTATTCCGGATCAACCGGAACGTAGGCGCCGCCAGCTTTAAGAACCGCAAAAATGGCAATCGCCATTTCAAACGACCGTTCCATTGCCAGCCCTACGCAAACTCCGCGATGCACGCCGAGGTCAATTAACCGGTAAGCAAATTGATTGATAAAAGTATTTAATCTGGAATAGGTCAATCCGGTTTGCCTGAATTGCAACGCAGTGAAATCCGGTTTCAGTTCAACCTGGCGTTCAAGAATCGTATGAATACATTCATTGTGAATTTGTTCTGTGAGTTTTTTGTCTTCGTTTGAGTTTTTATTGTCTTGTTTCGTCAATGAGTTTCCTCCATTTCACTTTTGCAGTAAGATTTTGATTACATCCGATAAAAGTAAAAAAATCTTTTTTCCATTGTTGGCTTGCTAAATTATTATATTTGTGCATTGTGATTGCTGTTTTTCATCAATTCTAAAAGCAAAGCAGATGGATTCTCCACTCATTTCAATAATCACCATTAATTATGATCACCCGGAGGTAACTTGTCAGTTACTCGCTTCCCTGCGAAAAATAACCTATCCAAACATCGAGATCATTGTGGTTGATAATGCCTCGCCTAACGACGACCCGGCTTGTATCAAAGAAAACTATCCGGAAATTATTTTCCTTCAGAGTAAAGAAAACCTTGGATTTGCCGGTGGGAATAACCTCGGCGTAAGGATTGCAAAAGGGAAATATATTTTATTACTTAACAATGATACCGAAGTGGATCCGGGTTTTCTGGAACCTCTTGTCGCCAAATTTGAAGCAAATCCGATGATCGGAGCGGTTAGTCCGAAAATTAAGTTTTTCCATACCCCCGACACGATTCAATTTGCAGGCATTTCGGAATTTAATCCATATACAATCCGGAACAGGGGAATCGGGTATGGAGAAAAAGATCGCGGACAATTTGACCGCGACAGCGAAACGGCTTTCGTTCACGGAGCTGCAATGATGGTTCCGATGGCGGTGATAAGGAAGGTTGGATTGATGGCTGAGTGTTACTTCCTCTATTATGAAGAACACGATTGGACAACGCGCATTAAAAATGCCGGTTATCAGGCGTGGTATGTTCATAATTCAACCATCCTTCACAAGGAATCCATTTCTACCGGGAAAATCAGCGCTCTTAAAACCTACTATATGAACCGGTCGAGGTTGCTGTATCTGAGAAGAAATGTCCACGGAACTGTTTTTTTTATTGCAATCCTTTATCAGTTATTCATTTCCATTCCTAAAAATGCCTTGATTTTTCTGTTCAAAGGATATGCAGGACATTTCAACGCCTACCATAGGGCAGTTTCATGGCATGTAAAACATCTGTACTCGAAAGAAATTCATCAGCAACCGAAATTTTAAATCAACCGAACCAAAAACTCTGACAAATGAGTTCAACGATATTAACGGCAATCACTGTGATTCAACTGATATTTTTCATTCCTCTGGCGCTCGCTGTACTCTATATTTTTATTTATGCTTTCGCTGGCTTGTTTTACCGACAACCGCCATATCCCGCTAATCCGAAGTTGAAAAAAATCGCAGTACTTATTCCGGGATACAAGGAAGATGACGTAATCATGGATGTCGCTCATCAGGCTTTGGAACAGGATTATCCGCAGGAGTTTTACGATGTAGTAATTATTGCCGACTCTTTTCAGCCTCAAACAATTGTTGATCTGAAAACGTTGCCAATCAAGGTAATTGAAGTGAAATTTGATAAAAGCACCAAGTCAAAAGCGCTCAACAAGGCAATGGAGCAATTGGGTGATGATTATGAAATCGCCGTTGTTCTCGACGCCGATAATGTGATGGCGCGGGATTTTTTACAAAAAGTAAATGCAACCTTTGAACTCTCTTTTTATGCCGTTCAGGGCCACCGGCAAGCCAAGAACATGGATACTTCGCTGGCAACGCTCGACGCCATAAGCGAAGAGATCAACAACCATATCTTCCGCAAAGGTCACCGGGTTCTCGGACTTTCTTCTGCTATCATCGGCTCAGGAATGGCTTTCAGATACCAGTTCTTTAAAAATCTCATGTCGAATGTGACGGCAATCGGCGGTTTTGATAAGGAAATAGAACTGAAGATGCTTAAAGAGGGCTATAAAATAGCTTACCTCGACGATGCCGCAGTTTTTGATGAGAAGGTACAGAAGGCTGAGGTTTTCAGCAATCAACGCCGGAGATGGCTTTCAGCCCAGTTGATCTATTTCCGCCGCGATTTTCTTTCAGCGCTAAAATCTTTAATCACAAAGGGCAACATAGACTATTTTGACAAAGCTATTCAGTTTATCCAGCCACCCCGGATTTTATTGCTTGGCTTGATTCTTATACTTGGAACCGCATTTATTGTCCTGAATCTTCTACTTCCTTCGGGCTCAAACTATCTTTATTTATGGGCATCGCTGATTGCGCTTTGCATCGCGGCATTTATTTTTTCCATTCCCACATCATTTTATAACCTCACAACATTAAAAGCCATTGGAAGTTTGCCCAAAGGAATGTTACTCATGCTTGGTTCCCTGCTTAAAATCAAAGGCGCCAACAAACAGTTTATCCATACGAAGCACACTTCTTCAAAAGTTCAGATCAAAAAGGATTAATTTAGAATTAACCTGAATATTATGAAAATCGGGATTGAAGGACAGCGGTTGTTCCGCAGTAAAAAACACGGGATGGACATGGTTGCGCTCGAACTTATTCGCAACCTTCAGAAAATTGACCTGACTAACGAATATTTTGTCTTTATCAAACCTGATGAAGATGATGGAGTTCTCAGAGAGACCGGCAATTTCCATATTGTCAAACTCGAAGGCGGTTTTTACCCGTTGTGGGAACAGGTGGCGCTGCCCCGCGCCGCGCTGGAAAAAGGTTGTCAGATTTTGCATTGTACAAGCAACACTGCTCCGGTGAAAACCTCAATTCCACTGGTTGTTACTCTTCATGACATAATATATATGGAGAGCGGGTATCTGAAAATCCTCAACGGCAGCGGAACGCCATATCAGAAATTCGGGAATGCCTACCGGAGATTAATTGTGCCGCAGGTGATCAAAAAAAGCCGGAAGATCATCACTGTTTCCCATTTCGAAAAAAACAGGATCGGCGAATTTTTTGGAATGAAGGGAGATCCCCGGCTTACGGCGGTTTACAATGGCGTGAGCGAGTATTTTAAACCAGTTGCCGACAAGGAAACACTGTTGAGAGTCAGGCAAAAATATCATCTTCCCGATCGCTATTTCTTTTTTCTCGGCAATACCGATCCAAAGAAAAATACACAGGGAACTTTAAAAGCCTATTCCGATTTTCTGAAGCAAACCGGCAGTGATATTCATCTCGTGATGCTTGATTACGACAAGGCAGAGCTCGATAAAATTCTTGCCGAAATTGGCGACCAATCTCTGATCAACCGTATCGTACTAACCGGATATGTTGTCAACACTGACCTTCCGGCTATTTACAGTCAATGCGAGGTATTTCTCTATCCTTCGCTGCGGGAAAGTTTCGGAATCCCGATGCTCGAAGCAATGGCTTGCGGAGTTCCTGTGATTACCTCAACTACCTCGTCAATGCCCGAAGTTTCAGGCGATGCCGGATATCTGATTGATCCCTTCAAACCTGCCGAAATTACCTCGGCTATGCTGGAAATAACCGGGAATCCTGAACTTAAAACTCAATTGATTTCAAAAGGGCTGGAACAGGCGCAGAAATTTTCATGGAAAGCAATGGCTGAAAATGTTCTTGAAATTTACCGGGAGATAGGGACAACACTTCGGTGAGGATAAGAGTGTAAAACCAAGAGACAAAAGTCCCCATGCTTCCTAAGCAATAGGACATTATGACCGAGTTTCAAAATCTTACAATTGATAGCCCTACATTTGCACAATGGAAAACGGAATTACAGCGAGTATGGTTTTTGAGGACATTGTGAATTATATTGCGCAAAACAACATTCGGCAGTCAATCAAACCGAAACTCAAAACAGATGACGTCGCTTTGTATGTTGGCGACTGTTTGGAAATTATGAGCCGTTTTCCTGAAAATTATGTTGACATGATTTTTTCCGACCCGCCCTATAATTTATCTAATGACGGAATAACCTGTCAGGCTGGACGAATGGTGAAGGTGAACAAAGGCGATTGGGACGAGTCAAAAGGTTTTGACGAAGATTTAAAGTTTCACGAAGCATGGATTTCAGAGTGCAGACGAATTTTAAAACCCGAAGGAACCATTTGGATTAGTGGAACAAATCACAGTATTTATCAATGTGGGTACTTACTTCAAAAATTAAACTTTCATATTCTCAACGACATTTCCTGGTTCAAGCCAAACGCTGCGCCGAATCTGGCTTGCACTACATTTGCCCACAGCCACGAAACACTTTTGTGGGCAAGGAAAGACAAAAAATCCCGCCACATTTTCAACTATGACAAGATGAAGAACGGAAGTTTTTCGGAGGATAAAATGAAAGTTCCCGAAAAACAAATGCGTAGTGTGTGGAGCATACCAACGCCGGCGTTAGACGAAAAAGTATTCGGAAAGCATCCGACACAAAAACCGTTAGCGCTTTTGAAACGCATAGTTGTTTCATCAACAAACGAAGGCAGTTTAATTCTTGATCCATTCAACGGCGGCGGCACAACAGGCGTTGCAGCAAAACTAGTTGGCAACAGAAAATATATAGGCATTGACATTAGCGAGGAGTTTATCAATCTATCTGCAAAACGATTAAACCAAATTACTGAGCGTAAACACTTTTCTAAGGAAAAGCTCCGCAAACTGGTGGATATTATTTAACAAAGAAATTGAAAGCAAAATTAGAATGAGCTGAAATTAACTTTTGAAAAACCTGAGACTATGATAAAAAACCGCGATATCATTGTAATCGGTATCCAACCGTGGGATATCGAAATCGGGAGTAACTGCAAAAATATTGCCGCAGAGTTTTCCCGTAACAACCGGGTTTTATATGTAAATACCCCGCTTGACAGGATTACCCGGCACAAGGAAAAAGATACCCCGAAAATCAGGAAACGGATTTTGGTTGAACAAGGCAAAGAACCCGACCTGATAAAACTTGATGAAAACCTTTGGAATCTTTACCCGAAAGGATTAATTGAATCAATCAACTTTATTTCTTCGGCATGGCTCTACGACTTTTTAAACAAAAGGAATAACCGGATTTTCGCCGCCGCCATAAGTTCGGCTGCCAAAAGATTGGGATTCAGCAATTATATTCTGTTCAATGACAGCGCCATGTTTCTTGGATTGTACCTGAAAGAGGCGCTGAAACCATCGGTTTACGTGTATTACATGCGTGATTACCTCACGAAAAACCCATACTGGCGCCGACAGGGAGTGCGACTTGAACCACAACTTATCCGAAAAGCCGATGTGGTAGTCAATAACTCTACGCTGTATGCCGATTACGGGCGGCAATTCAACAACCATTCGTATATGGTTGGTCAGGGTTGCGATGTAAGTTTGTTTAATGACATTGATCGTGAAATCAAGCCCGCCGCCGATCTCGCTTCAATACCAAAACCAATAATCGGGTATGTGGGATTTTTATCATCCCGGAGGCTTGACGTCAATCTCCTCGCAAACATTGCCCGGCAGCGCGCCGATTGGAGTATCGTTCTTGTTGGTCCGGAAGATGACGTCTTCAAAGCGTCGGAACTTCACAACATTCCAAACGTGAAATTTTTTGGTTCGCGCGATTCATCCGTTTTACCCGAATATATTAAAGGATTCGATGTTTGCATAAATCCTCAGCTAATTAATGACGCCACGAGAGGAAACTATCCGAGAAAAATTGATGAATACCTTGCCATGGGAAAACCTACAGTAGCAACTGCAACAGAAGCTATGGATTATTTCAGGGAATATACATACCTCGGCGTTTCAACTGAAGATTATATCAGGCTTATTGAACAGGCTCTTAATGAAGATAGCCCTGAAAAACAACAAAAACGCCGGCAGTATGCCAACAGTCATACCTGGGAGAACAACGTTCTCGAAATATACAAATACATTGAATTGGCGACAAATAAAAAGTAACCTGCAAAATTTCCCGTTATGAGCATAATCAGCAAAATCAAGTCAGATCCAAAGCTAAAAAGTTTTATTCTTTGGTCAATCTCGCCGCGTCGCAATCCTCGCCCCCGCCTCTGGGTCAGATGGTTTCTGAATCCCTTCATTCATAAAAGAGGAAAAGGCGCCACAATCCGCGGAAGATCGCGGATTGACGTTTTTCCATGGAACAGGTTCGAAATTGGCGACCTTACAACTATTGAGGACTTTACCACTGTCAATAACGGTTCGGGCGCGGTGATTCTTGGAAACAGAGTAAGGGTTGGCATTGGTTCGGTCATCATAGGACCGGTAACAATGGGCAACGGTTCAGGATTGGGGCAGCATGTTTTTGTAAGCGGATTTAATCATGGATATAAAGACGCTACAAAAAACTCCAGCGTTCAACCTCTTGATCTCAAACCGGTGGTGATTGAAGAGGAGGTACATATTGGGGCAAATTCGGTTGTCACCGCCGGAGTTACAATTGGGAAACGCACCCAGATTGGGGCAGGAAGCGTTGTCACCAGGAGTATTCCTCCATTCTCAATCGCTGTGGGAAATCCATGCAGGGTAATCAAACGGTTCAATCAGGAAACCAATGTGTGGGAACGGGTAGGTTAAGCGATTAGAGTTATTCCAAACAATATGATTCATTAAACAATTCTCGATTAACTAAAAGACCTTATGAACAAACTCAAAACTTATTCCAGCTATTTTTATGAATATCTAAAACATTGGGATATCATTTCAATCATAGCATCAGCGAGGTATCTTATCTATAAAACTTCCCATAAAAAAGACAGAATCATTCAGACTTCCATTGGAAAATTTTTCTGCCGGAAAAACACAAACGATTTTCAGTATGCCAACTATCGCTATGAATGGGGAGTGAAAAAGTTCGTTCTCGACAACAAACACAAATTCAATGTTTTTATTGATGGCGGGGCTTGTGTTGGGGAATACTGTATATTACTCTCCAAACTTGGCGTCAGATGCATAGCTTTTGAACCGGTTATTCAGAATTACGACGTGCTGAAAAAGAATCTCGAATTAAACAATTTATCTGCAACCGTTATGGCTTTTCCTTATGGACTGGGCGATCGTGAAATGAAAGCCCCGTTTTATTTTAACCGAGTAAATACCGGCGCTTCTCATATAATAACTGATGCAAAAACTCCCGATTGCCTCGTTGAAATTCGTACCTTTGATTCACTGCTACCGCAAATGGGATTGAATAAGGACGACAGGATTTTGGTTAAACTTGATGTGGAAGGCATGGAACCGGAGGCAATACTCGGCGCTGCCGGATTCATCAGCCGGTTTCCGAATATTACCTTTGTAGCCGAAGGCAAACATAGCGGAGACGACCTGATTAAAAATGCTTTGAAAAACCTTGCCAACTTTGATTTCGGCATTGTTGACGAATTCAATATTTATGCAACAAAAAAAACAATTATCACCCAATCAAATTAACAGATAATATGCTGACGCTAAAAATCACTTTCTGGATTCTCCTTTTTATCGTTTTTTATGCCTATATCGGCTATGGAATAGTCCTTTTCCTTATGATTAAAACCAAACGCATGTTTGGCGCAGGCAGGAAAAAAATCGAAAACCCCGGATTTGAACCGGAAGTAACTCTGTTTATTGCCGCTTATAATGAAAAAGATTTCATAGCCGAAAAAGTTAAAAACTCGCTCGAACTGGATTATCCACAGGAAAAACTGCATAAAGTTTGGGTTACCGACGGCTCCGACGACGGCACTCCCGATGTGCTGAAACAATATCCGGGCGTGGAGGTTTATCATCTACCACAGCGCAGCGGTAAGATAGGCGCGATGAACAGGGGCATGAAATTCGTGAAAACGCCAATCGTGGTTTTCTGCGATGCAAACACTATGCTTGGAAAGGAATCAATCCGCCGGATTGTCCGGTTGTTCAGCGATCCCAAAGTTGGATGTGTATCGGGTGAAAAACGGATTTTCACCAAAGAGAAAGATACCGCTGCCGGCGCTGGTGAAGGATTATACTGGAAATACGAATCAACCCTGAAAAAATGGGACGCCGAACTATATTCGGTAGTTGGCGCTGCCGGAGAACTTTTTGCCATTCGTACCGAACTTTACCAGGAGGTGGAACGCGATACGCTTCTCGACGATTTTATCATTTCGCTGCGCGTTGCCCAACAGGGCTATACAATTCAGTACGACCCTGAAGCTTATGCCATTGAAACCGCCTCCGCCAACGTGAAAGAAGAACTCAAACGCAAAATCCGAATATCGGCAGGAGGTATCCAATCGGTTATCCGGCTTGTGTCACTGCTGAATATCTTCAAATATGGCATCCTTTCTTTCCAGTATATTTCGCACCGCGTTCTTCGCTGGACGCTGGCTCCGTTGTCATTGCTCCTGATGCTGATTACCGGCTTGATACTCGCGGTAAATGAAGGAATTTTTACTTTTGGACTCTACAGCGCAGTATTCTGGTTACAGATCGTATTTTATATTGCCGCCTTACTTGGCTGGTATCTCGAAAACAGATCTATCAGGCTTAAACTGCTGTTTGTTCCCTATTACTTTTTTATTATGAATTTATCCGTTTACCTCGGATTAAAGCGATTTCTGAAGAAAACACAGTCGGTTAACTGGGAAAGAGCAAAACGCGGGTAAAATCTCTAACGTGAAAAGTTTCATAAACTCCATTATCCCGCTAACCCTGGCGCTGGCGATCTGTGGCTTTCTTCACCAAAATCCAGCATCTGGGCAGACTTCCATTATCGTTGAACCTTCCGTGAATCTGATCGAAGGAACTGTGGCGCCATACAACGCTATTCACGGCGGCGATACTCTCCTTTTCAGAGGCGGGAATCATGATTATCTGCTTATTAGAAATCTCAGCGGCGAACCCGGAAAACCAATTGTGATGATAAATTTCGAGGGAATCGTGATAATTGATACGGATCACCATTTTGGCGTTTCCATCGAGAACTGCCGCTATTTCAAGTTCACCGGAAGCGGATTCCCCAGTGAATTGTATGGATTCAGAATCCAGCGGGTAAAAAACGGCGGAGGTTTCGGTATCGGCAATATGAGCTCCGATTTTGAAATTGACCATGTTTATATTGCAAATGTTCCTATCGGCGGCATTTACGCAAAAACCGACCCCGATTGCTCCTTTACCAATACGCGCGACAAATTCACTCAGCGCGAAACCAGAATTCATGATAACTATCTCGCCAACATCGGAAATGAGGCAATGTACATCGGAAGTACCAAATATTTCGGACAGTCTGTTCATTGCGACGACCTCGATACCCTGCTTATGCCGAGTCTTTTGGATGGCGTTTACATTTACAACAACATTATCAATGTTTGCGGTTGGGATGGCATTCAGGTAAGTTCTGCATCTTCAGATTGCCGGATTTATGACAACCTGATTATGTACGACAGTCAGGCGGAACAATTCGGACAGATGGCGGGAATTCTGCTTGGCGGCGGTTCAAAATGCGATTGCTACAACAACAATATTTCCCATGGAAAAGGAAGCGGCATTGAAAGCCATGGACTTGGCGGGTACCGGATTTTCAACAATGTGATTATTGACCCCGGAAAAACCTTCAAACCGAATGATACGCTTCAGATGAAATATGGGATTTATCTGACTGATGTTTCTGTTCAGCCTGATTCATCATTTAATATTCTGTTCAACGACATCATCAACCCCAAGTCGGATGGAATCAGGTTTACCAGCATTCTTAGCAAAAACAACAAAATTGTATCAAACGCAATAATCAATCCCGGAAATTTTGATTATTATGAAAAAGGTAATTTCACCTTTAAAGGCAAGGATTCGTACATCATGATTCCGGATTCGGCATCGGATGTTTTATCTGAAAACAATTATCTCGCAAGGAATGGTAATCAGGCTCACTTTGACAGCGCCAATTACAGTCTGCTGCCAGGCTCGCCGCTGATAGATACCGGATATCCGGATAATCTGAATGTTGAATTCGATTTTTATAATCACAACCGCCCCTACAATGGATCTTATGATATCGGCGCCTTTGAGTTCAATCCTGCCTACCTTTCGGATAACCGGCATCCCGACAAAATTGCAAAGGTTGCAGCGCCCACTCCAAACCCGGTAAGGTCACAATTCAGGATTGATTATCTTACTGACAAAGCCGAACCCGTATCCCTTTGGATTCTTAATCTTAATGGTAAAACAATGTTGAAAAGAGATATTCAACGGGTTGAAGCCGGCGATCATATCCTCACTGCCGAAATGGGTTCTTTTCCCGATGGCGCTTATCTTTACAGATTTCAGATTGGACAGAAAGTATTTGCCGGAAGATTTCTGAAAATCCGTTGACTTTTCCGAAAATGCCTTTTCTCAGATAATTCCACGTAAAATGGAATACATCTTATAGCGAACAAGCAACGAAAACAACAGCCTTTAATTCCAGCCTTCCTTACTTCACGGCAAACTACTTTGTCGCTAATTTAAATTCTAAAGGTAGAATTAACAATTATTTAACAGGAATAAAAATAACATTCCAGCGGATAGGACTAATTTTGCCCTGATGTACATTTTTCGGAAATTATCATTAAGAATCCTTTTTTCTTTCGCAGTCGTTTTCTGCTTTGGATTGCATTCGTATTCCAATTACAATGTAAATCAACGTATTTTGGAAATTAATTCAATTACCATTAACGGAGAATATAGTTTGATTTCCGATTTTGATTCTTTTTGCGATGATCAAATTAATAATGC
>JBAXRP010000014.1:0-34971 GCA_037131145.1 Bacteroidota bacterium | reverse complement strand
ATCTTGGAGGGAAAGAAAAAAGCAATGGGCCGTTTTACGAGAAAATTTCTGTTCAATATGGTTTTACAAAAAATCTATACGCCGCAGTAATGCTTAAAGTCCATTGGGGAAGAGCTGATTATATAGGCTGGGGTTTCGGTTACAGATTTGATGTTTCTTATGGTAAAAAAACAGTGAAATGAAACAATATTTTTTTTCGGTTCTGTTATTCATCTTTTTCCTTGGAATAATTATGAGCGCTTGTAGTAAAGATGGCGGTAAATGTGTTTCCTCCACCGGACAAATAGTTGTTCAGGATCGTCGTATTTCAGAGTTTGACAGTATCCGCGTTCTGGATTACGTTAACGTTATTCTTATTCAGGATTCGGTAAACGGCGTTAAAGCAGAAGCAGGCGAGAACATTATAGGAGGCATTATCACCGAGCTGTCGGGAAGGGAACTTGTAATACGGAATACCAATAATTGTAACTGGCTCCGCGATTATGACAAACCAATCAACGTTTATATTTCAGTGAGAAATCTATTGAAAATTCATTATGAATCTTCAGGAGATATTACCTGTGCCGACACCATACGGTCGGGTTATCTGAAAATTGACGTCTGGGGCGGCTGTGGCACAATTGATTTGAAAATCAAAGTAGTTGATGGATTTTTTCTTCTACATCTGGGAACCGCCACCATTGTATTAAATGGTATCTGCAATATCAGCAGCGTGTATTCCGGCGATTTCGGTTTACTCCAACTCAAAGGGCTGAAGACCGGATATACTTTTGTAACCAATAGTGGTTCAAACGACTGTTATGTCAATGCAACCCATGCGTTGGAAGCAAAAATAACCTCTATTGGAAATATATACTTTTCCGGAAATCCCAAAGAAATAAAAGCCAGTATCACCGGCGCGGGACAATTAATTCCCAACTGATAAAACTCCTCGCTAATAAGCTCTGGCAAAAATCACACGTTGATCGGAGGGCTTTCCTGAGTAAACGCATTTTCCGCTTTCGCGTGGATTATTAAGGGGAATAACCCTGATGGTTGCCTTGGTTTCTTCTTTGATTTTTGTTTCCGTTTCGGCTGTGCCATCCCAGTGAGCGGAGAGAAACCCGCCTGTTTCGTCGAGAACTTTTTTAAATTCTTCCCAGTTGTCAACTCTGAAAGTGTTTTCTTCCCTGAATGCAAGAGCGCGATCGTAGAGGTTTTTCTGAATCTGATCGAGGAGATGTTCGATCTTTATATCAATATCGGTGATCTGTAAAACCTCTTTTTCAAGCGTATCGCGACGTGCCACTTCAACTGTTCCCTGCTCGATATCGCGAGGACCGATTATTACCCGAATCGGCACTCCCTTAAATTCATATTCCGAAAATTTCCAGCCTGGTTTATGAGTATCCCGGTCATCATACTTAACAGAAATTCCCTTTCTTTCCAGTGAATTTTTTATTGAAAGAGCAGTTTCAGAGATTAGAGCAAGTTGTTCTGCATTTTTAAAAACAGGAACGATGACAACCTGAATGGGAGCAAGTTTTGGAGGAATAACAAGACCATGATCATCGGAATGAGCCATAATCAAAGCGCCCATCAATCGCGTTGAGACGCCCCACGAAGTTGCCCAAACATAATCAAGTTGGTTTTCTTTATTCAGATATTTAACATCGAATGCCTTTGCAAAATTTTGTCCGAGGAAATGTGAAGTGCCAGCCTGAAGCGCTTTCCCATCCTGCATCAGGGCTTCAATGGC
This sequence comes from Bacteroidota bacterium, assembly GCA_037131145.1. GTDB lineage: Bacteria > Bacteroidota > Bacteroidia > Bacteroidales > FEN-979 > CAIVAT01. Next base: position 33,233 of record JBAXRP010000014.1, on the reverse strand, counting down.
ATAAGTTTCGATTGCGCCGGCAAACCGTTCGGCAGGCGACTTTACACCTCTGATTACCGGTATTGCCATCCATGTTTCCGCAAAATCGGCATAAACATTCAGCATGGTTTCAGCCTCTTTTACCGCCTCTTCCATAGTTGCATGAGCAGTATGACCCTCCTGCCAGAGAAATTCGGCTGTGCGCAAAAACAGTCGGGTACGCATTTCCCAGCGAACAACATTTGCCCATTGGTTGATTAAAATCGGTAAGTCCCTGTACGACTTAATCCAGTTTCTATAAGTATCCCAGATGATGGTCTCCGAAGTTGGTCTTACAATCAATTCTTCTTCCAGTTTCGCGTCTTCATCCACAACTACACCTTTCCCGTCTGGTGAACTTTTCAAACGGTAATGAGTCACAACAGCACACTCTTTGGCAAATCCCTCAACATGGCTTGCCTCTTTACTGAAAAATGACTTTGGAATAAAAAGAGGAAAATAGGCATTTGAATGACCTGTGTCTTTGAATTTTCTATCCAGAACAGCCTGAATACGTTCCCATATAGCATAACCATAAGGTTTAATAACCATACATCCGCGAACTGCCGAATTCTCTGCCAGATCAGCTTTTATTACCAGATCATTATACCATTGAGCATAATTTTCTGCACGAGTTGAAAAATCTTTTGCCATTACTTGAGTTTGGTATAAGGTTTGTTAATTTTCAGTTGGTTTTAGATTGCGAAAATACAAATTTTAACCCGATCTATCACTTAGGCAAGAGTTAAAGGTTTTTAAAGACAGTGTATTATGAAAAAATCAGCATGGTTTCTCGCGCTCATCGGCTTAGCCATCAGCGCCTGTACAACACAGAAACAAGCAACATCATACTCAAATGATGATGTTTACGGTAAACCTGCATCTTATGGTTCTACCCAGGTTGCAACCTCGCAACCAAACGAAAAAGGAACACAGGTAATCACCGCGCCCGATAACGCCTCGGTCAGCAAACCGGCTTCTTCTACCTTTGCCGACGACTACAACGACTATTCCTATTCAAGTCGTATTCAGAAGTTCAATTCTACCGACACCACTAAAGGCTATTTCGATGACTCCTATACTTCCTCAGCAAGTCAGTCGGGAGGAAATGGAAGCGATCCAAATGTGAACATTTACCTTGGCTTTGGAGCAGGTTTTGGTGGATATTACGGTTCATCCTTTGGACTTGGCTGGGGATACCCTTACTCATCATGGGGCTGGGATTATGGCTGGTGGAATCCCTATTCGTCATGGGGCTGGGGATATCCTTACTACGGCTATAATCCCTGGTATAATCCATGTTGCTATTGCTATGGCTATAACGACTGGTACGGCGGTGGTTATACCCCATATTATTCAACAAATACCTATTATGGTTCAAGGCAATCGTTGTACCGTTCAGATAATGGCGCCAGCGCGCTGAACGCCAGAACAACACGAGACGCTATGAACGCTTCGTTAAGCCCGAATACCCGGAGTCAGACATCTCCGGCATACACAAAATCAGACAGATCGGCAAGTGGAAATGTTCAACCCGCTCCACGAGCAACCCCGGCTTCACAGGAAAAGTACAGGTTTACGCGCACTGAAAGTCAAAAACAAGCTCCGAATCAGCGCACAACTCAAAATAATCAGCGTCAAAGCCAGGTTCCAAGAACACAGCCGGCGCCGAGATATGTAAAGCCCGAAAATGCAGCGGCACAGAGATCCGGTTCTCCTCAAAGCTACTCTTCACCCGTTTATCGCCAACCAAAAACCAGCCAGGAATATCTTGCCCCCAGGTCGCAAACTCAAGGCAACGTCCGGACAAACGGCAATGAAACAAGAAATACGGGTACCGCCGGTTCTGGTACAATTGACAATCGCCGGACTTCCACATCAACTGAAATTAACCGTTCGGGATCCAACGGAGGCAGAACGAGAACTTCAGGGTATTCAGAGCCCGTGAGATCAAATAATAACGTTTCATCGCCTACTCGGTCGGGAAACAGCGGATCGTATTCAGCGCCCAGACGATCAGAGGGAAGCGGAAATTATTCCGCCCCTGACCGTTCCGGAGGAAATAACACAAGCGCCCCGTCGGGTGGCGGAAATTATTCAGCGCCTTCCCGTTCCAGCGGTAGCGGCAGCAGTGGAGGTAGCGGCGGTAGTTCTCCATCGTCAGGTGGCGGAGGCGGGCGTCGCAGGTAACTTTTTGTTAATTCAAATTCTCTGAGCAATGAAAAAATCATGCACAATATTAATGGCGCTCTTTCTAACCGCTTTTACAACTTATTCCCAAACTGCCGAAGACGCCCTGCGATATTCGCGAATCTACTACAGTGGAACTGCCCGATTCAACGGACTTAGCGGCGCTTTTGGGGCAGTTGGCGCCGATTTCTCTACTCTGGCAACAAACCCTGCCGGTCTGGGATTATACAGAGGTTCTGAAATGACACTGACCATCTCCCCTACTATTGGACACTCATCAACAACCTATAACGGTTCAACAGCAACCGATAACAGGGTTAACTTTGGATTGGGCAATTTTGGCGTTGTCTTCAATATCAACACTGCGAATCAGGGTAATTTCGGGATATTGAAAAGCATAAATGTCGGTTTTGGTTTTAACCGTCAGAATGATTTTAACAACCTGGTTGTGATTCATGGGCTCAATAACGATAATTCACTTATGAAGAGCTACGCCAATATCCTTAATGATAATCAAACGCCTCCTGAATATGTTAATGATGATTATCCATTTGACATAGGACTTGCTTTTGGCGATGGGTATAACCTTGTTTTTATTGATTCAGCTTCAGGCAGGTATTCGTGCGACGCTAAATATGGCGGAGTTGTCCAAAATAAAAGCATCAGTACTTATGGCTCAATAAACGAGCTTGACTTTGCCATTAGCGCAAACCTTGCCGATAAACTCTACCTTGGATTTACCATAGGGGTTCCTTCCATAAACTATTATGAAAACAGCGTTTACACTGAAACCGACGCAAAGGACACAATCAGGTATTTCAATTCCTTGAAATACGATTATAGTCTTCACACCCGTGGAACCGGGGTTAATGTGAAATTCGGCATGATTTACAAACCAGTCGACTGGTTCCGGTTGGGCGCAAGCATCCATTCACCTACATGGTACCCAAGTATGAATGACCAATGGGCATCGGTAATGCAATCTTCCTTTACAAATAGTTCCTGGAATCAAACCAATTATTCTCCCGAAGGTTATTATGATTACCGTTTAACAACGCCATTCAGGGCGATGGGAAGTATTGCTTTTATTATCGGTCAATATGGGTTGATAAGCGCTGATTATGAATATGTAAACTATTCGCAGGCGCGTTTTAATTCATCTCAGGACAGCTATACCGACGTAAATAATGATATTAAATCATCGTTCCAATCCTGGGGAAACATCCGCTTAGGTACTGAATGGCGGATCATGGATTTCAGAGTTAGAGGCGGCTTTGCCTATTTCAGCGATCCCTACGTTACGAATGTCAACAGCAGCGCGCGATATCAGGTTTCAGGTGGATTTGGATACCGGTCTCAGCTTTTTTTTGCTGATGTAACCTATATTTGGTCAAAGATGCAACAGGCTTATTACCTGTACGATGCAAACATGGTTAACCCGGCTGAAATCAGTAGCTACAGCAATACTATCTCAACCACTTTCGGAATCAGGTTTTAACTTTTTTCTTTACCCTATCCAAACCAGCCTTTGCTTTTTGTCTCAGGCTGGTTTTGTATTCCGGGGCTTCAATGGAAAGGCTTAAACGATAGGCAGCTTCTGCATTGCCCCATTCATTTTGATTTTCATAAATTAAGCCCATTTGCATGGCTGCGGCTGCGGCAAAATAATATGGTAATGATTTTCCGCGATCAATGGTATTTTGGTAATATTCAATTGCTTTCTCTGTTTTGTTCGACTCGTGGTAAATTCGACCCAACCGGTAGGAGTATTCGATAAAATCTTTCTTCGTTTTAACTATGGAATTCACCGGTTTATCGAGAAGTTCGCTAAGCGCCCGAAAATAGTAACCGCCATCGAACAATAACCGCGACCGAAGAAGAGCGCGGTTTGGATAATCAACCGCATTTGTCTCCTTTACAGCTTGTTTATCCTCGTCAACCTGAAAAACAACCTTTTTTCGCATCCTGTTGGCGAGTAGGCGATATTGAACTGTATCACCATTGAGACAAGCAATCCATGACAGTTTCTGAAGCGCCGACATTGAATAATTATGACCTTTATACGAATTTAAAAAAGTTTCAAAATAATCCGACGCCGAAAAATCCAGTTGATTCAAACGGGCAATTCCTTCAAGATAATCAAGATAGAGAAAAGGAAAACGGTCATGCAATTCAGATCGTTGTTGTAATACTTTGAGCGCGTCGTCATTTAGTCCGGTTTTCATAAGGATGGAAGCCCTGGCATAAATCAATAAAGGGCTATGCTCAATATAATTGGTATCGAGGCAATTCAGAATTTTTAAAACTGTTCTCGCCTCGTTTTTATTTTGCTGAAGGTTTAGGGTTATGAAAGCGAGGCAGAAAGCGGCTTCAGGTTTGTAAAGTAAAACCAGTTTATCGGCGCCTGAATACATAGCAATCTGGCGAATCTCATCAATACCCTGATCCATAGAACCTTTTAATCCCAATATCGAGGAAATCCAACGGTAATTTTCAGGGATCACTCCGAAAGTTACATGAACAATTCCAAGACCGGTTTTATTCAACAAAAAGTCTGGGAAAATCTCATCATTAGTTTTTAACAGGTTATAAGCCAGTCTTAATTCATTTGCCGCCGCTGCATAGTCTTCAAATTTTAACCTCGCAAAAGCCCACTGGAGGTAAACCTGAGCCAAACAAAAACGATAATACGGAGAACCATCCCAACCTTTTTCCAACAGCGATAACCTTCTTGATTTTTTCTCTTTAAAATGACGATAAAGCGCGGGATCCTCGGTGATAAATAAAGTTATACAATCAATCAGGTTTTCAAGATAAACCGGAATCAGATTTTGAGGGTTGGAGGTTTTCTCCTTTTCAATCAAAAGCCGCGCTTTTACAAATTGCAGGGATATGGCAGCCTGATAAGAAAGCTGACAGTTTTCATTAAAGTTGTATTGGGAAAATGAAGAATTAATTATAAAAAGAAAGACGCCTGAGACCATTAAAATTCTGATCAGAAGCGTCTTTACCATGATGGTATCAGATACTGTTAATGCGTGGCATTCACGATTCCGTCATCAACCAGAATCCTGCCGCAATATTCGCAAACGATTATTTTTTTGTGCATTCTTATATCCAGTTGGTGCTGGGGAGGAATTTTGTTAAAGCAACCGCCGCAGGCGTCGCGTTCAATCTGAACCACTCCAAGTCCGTTTCGGGCATTTTTGCGGATTCGGGTATAAGCAGTCAATAACCGCTCCTCTATGTATTTTTTATTATTTTCCGAAGTTTTAACGAGCTCATTTTCCTCCTTTTCAGTTTCGGCAATGATATCGTCAAGTTCATTGCGCTTTATTTCCAGATCATTTTTTCGATCCTGAAGCAATTTTTGCAAACTGTCAATTTCCGCTTTTTTCTGTTCAAGATTTCCAGTGAATTCCCTGATTCTCTTATCGGAAAGTTGAATTTCAAGGTTCTGAAACTCAATTTCTTTTGTCAAAGAATCATATTCGCGGTTATTCCTGACATTCATCTGCTGGTCTTCATATTTTTTGATTAGAGCGTGAGAATCTTTGATTGCGTTTTTCTTATCAGTGATGGATTTTTCCTGAGCAATTGTTTCCTGAATATAATTATCAACCCTAGTTTCCAGCCCGGCTATATCATCTTCCAGATCCTGAACTTCGAGTGGTAATTCACCCCGAATGATTCTGATTTTATCAATCTGAGAATGAACCTGTTGAAGAGTATATAAGGCAATCAACCTCTTTTCAATTGTCAACTCTGTTTTATCCTCCACATTCTCCGCCTGAACATCGGGCGCTATTGAGGCTACTGCATCTGCTTCAGCTTCTGAAGCATCCATTCCGATCTCTTTTTTAAATACGATATGATCATTGGGCTCAGTTTTCTTCATCAATTTTGAAGGCTTTGAAGTAGCAATAGGCTTGCCTGTTGATTTTGCCATAAATATTTTTTTATAGGTAATAAACGGGATTGGTGTTAACCTCTGAAATAAGGAATGCAAAATTAGGAAATTTTTCGACAAGCACAGCATAGAGCCATTCTTTTACGCAACGTTCACTTTCGTAATGTCCAATGTCGGCAAGAAGAAGTTTGTCTTTAATATTGAAAAAATCATGATATTTCAGATCTGCGGTTAAAAACACATCGGCAAACGATTTAATCGCCTCTGGAATTAAAAAGCTACCTGAACCTGTACATATTCCAACCCTCGTTATTTCCTTTGATCGTTTTGCAGAATGGCGAATTACCGGCAGGTTCAGTGTGGATTTCAGAAATTCAAGGAAATAATTTTCTTCAAGGGGCTTAGGCAACCAACCGATTAACCCTGATCCATACGAATAAGAAATATTATTCAATGGATAAAGATCATAAGCAACCTCTTCATAAGGATGTGCGATACGTAAATACATAATGATCTTTCTTTCCAGGTATTTCGGAAAAATAACTTCAATCCGAACCTCTTCTTCCAAATGAAGTTTGTTTTTTTCGCCCACAAATGGATTTGCTTTTTCAGAAGCTCTGAAACTTCCTTTACCCGGCGCGCTAAAACTACAACAATCATAATTTCCTATGTAACCCGCTCCTGCCTTAAATAAGGCGTCCCTGACTTCATCTGCATAAGCAACCGGACAGAATGTTGCGAGCTTGACCATCATTCCGTTTTTTGGACTAAGAACCATATATTCACTTATACCAAGTTTAGATAATATAAGAGCGTTAAGTCCATGAAAAGTATTATCAAGATTTGTATGGATCGCATAAAGTGCGATGTCGTTTTTCAAAGCGCAAACCAGGATTTCAGTTTCCGGCTGATTTCCGGTAAGTTTTTTAAGCCCATGGAAGATCGCAGGATGGTGAGATATAATCAGATTGCATTGCTGAATTATTGCCTCATTCATCACCTCAGGGGTAACGTCAAGGCAGAGAAGCGCTTTTCGGAACTGCCATTCCGGATCTCCTGTTAATAAACCGCAATTATCGTAATCCTCCTGAAAGGATAACGGAGCAACCGATTCGAGATAGTTTATAATTTCTGCAATTGTTATATTTTTCGGTTTTGACATATTTTTTCGTTTTGAAAGGTTCAAAGGTAATCTTTTGTCGGTTTTCCGATTATCTCGCAGGCGACTTGAAGAATAATTTTGTTTTATCAAGGCATAACATATTGCCTCCGAATGGTTTTATTTTATAATTTAGATGCCTTAACTATGACAAGGTTTATTCAAATACTTCTTTTTCCTCTGGCAATATGTTATGGTCTCATAATTCATATTCGGAATCTCCTTTTTGACTTCCACATTCTGCCTTCCAAACTATTTCCTCTTCCGGTTATCAGCGTAGGCAATCTCTCTGTGGGCGGAACCGGAAAAACTCCACATATCGAATATTTAATCAGGCTTTTACAGCCTTACTATAAGATTGCAACACTTAGTCGCGGGTATGGTCGCAAGAGCAAAGGGTTTGTGGAGGCTTCCAACCTTTCCGACGCCAGACAAATTGGCGATGAACCCATGCAGTTTGTCAATAAATTTGAAGACGTCATTGTAACAGTGGATGAGAAACGAACACGTGGGATTAATTCAATGTTGGAAAAGCATCCGGAGCTTCAGGTTATTCTGCTTGATGACGCATTTCAGCACCGCTATGTCAAGCCGGGTTTGTCAATTTTGTTATCCGATTACGACAGGCTTTACTGCAATGATTATCCACTTCCTTCAGGAACTCTGCGTGAATTCAGATCGGGAGCTTCACGCGCCGACATTATCGTTATTACTAAAACGCCAAAAGTTTTTTCTCCGATAACCAAACGGATGATTCTCGAAAATTTAAATTTGTCGCCGGGTCAGCAGGCGCTATTTTCATATATCAGTTACGGCGAGCTGTTTTCGGTTTTTACCACTGATGAAATAGCAGTTCCCGCAAAAATAACCAACATACTTCTCTTTACCGGAATTGCCAGCGATTATCCTCTCAGGGAGCGCCTTGAACGGATGTGCAGCGATTTGGTGGTGGAAAAATTTCCCGATCACCATCCATATTCACAAAAGGATATCGAAAAAATCATTGGCAGATTCAAGGATCTGCCTACACAGAAAAAGATAATAGTGACAACCGAAAAAGACGTTATGCGACTGAAAAATCAGGAGTTTGTCGGTTATTTTAAAAATTTACCGTTATTTTGCATACCGATGAAAATCGAATTTCATGGAACAGATAAAACAACTTTTGATGAAGCCATTTTAAAATATGTTAAAGAAAATAGCAGAAACAGTGGGATTTCTTGAAAAAAAGATAACCCAGAAACCCGAAATTGGTATTATACTCGGCACAGGATTAGGCGGTCTGGTTAAGGAAATTACCATTGAAACCACAATTCCATATAAATTGATTCCGAATTTTCCGGTGTCAACTGTTATCGGTCATCAGGGACAACTGATATTCGGGAAGATGGGCGGAAAGAATATCGTTGCAATGCAGGGACGATTTCATTATTATGAAGGTTATTCAATGCAGGAGATCACTTTCCCTGTGAGGGTTATGAAATTCCTCGGGATAGAGCTTCTCATCCTTTCTAATGCAAGCGGCGGCGTTAACCCTGAATTTGAGGTTGGGGATATAATGGTTATTGAAGATCATATTAACCTGATGAAAGATAATCCGCTTATCGGAAAAAATGACGACGAAATTGGAACGCGATTCCCTGATATGGGATGTCCGTACGACACTGTTTTAATTGAAAAAGCCTTCGAAATAGCAAAGAATCAGAATATAAAACTCCAAAAAGGCGTTTATGCGGCGGTTTCGGGACCAACTTTTGAAACGCCTGCCGAATACCGTTATATCCGTACTATCGGAGCCGATGCAGTTGGCATGTCAACAGTTCCTGAAGTAATTTCTGCCCGTCACATGGGGTTAAAGTGTTTTGCCGTTTCCGTTATCTCCGACCTGGGAGTTCCCGGAAAAATTGAAACAATTACTCATGAACATGTAATTGACGCCGCCAGCGCAGTTGAGCCGGTTATGACAAGGTTGATCAGCGAGTTAGCTGCTACCATTAGAAGACTAAAATGCTAATTTGCTACAAAGGAGTTTGATTTTTATACCAAATGATAAATTTGTGCCCTTCTTGCAAATCATATTCAATGAATTTTATCTTTCGCGGATGTTTTGATTAAAAAAAATGGCAGCAGCTAACGACCTTGCAGCCGAGCAATGCGGGGCATCGTGGTGCGGAGGCAGGTTGGAGTTACTAAAAATTCTAAATATCTTTTCAAAATAAAATTACAATTATGCCCGAAATTACTCTTGATACTCTAAAAAAACTCTGGAAAAATGAAAAGGATTCTTACCTTGGACAGGAACTTGGTTCGGGCGTTCATACATTTGTATATAAAATTTTTGAATGTCCTGCCCTTTTTAATCTTAGTGAAGGTAAGCTGAGTACCCCTGATAATAAAAGAAAAAATGAATTACTGAAAGAAGCCAGGAAGAAAGGCAGAAGAGCCGACGTAGTTATTTTTATTGATGGCGATATAATCATTCCTGTTGAAGTTGAAAAACATGCCAATATCAAAGCAGGGATTTTACAAATTTTCAATTATCAAACCGACTGGAATAAAAAATATGGTATTCTCACAGATGGCAATGAATGGCGGTTTTATAACAACACCATCGTTGAAGAAACATTTTATATTGATGACATTTTAGACAATCCCAAAAAGTTTCTCACCTTTTGGAAAGAATACACCACTCCCGAATATTATTACCGTTCATTCTTTGAGAAAAAAGGATCGCTAAAATTAATTGAACATATTCCACAACTGGATGAAGTCAGAGAGGATTTTTTCACAGACATCACCAATCTTATTGAGAGTTTTGAATACAAGCTTAACATCAAAGGATATTTCAAAGATTTACAAGATGAAACCGAAAGAAAAAAGAAAGCCGTTGAAATCACTTACGCCTATCTTATTCAATTCATTCTTTACAAAGTTTTAGTGGATAATACTTTTGCGGACTTTCAAGACGACTGGAACACCCGTTTAAATAGCGTTCACAATGCACTCAAAGCAGGTGCGTATGGTGAAGTTCTTGACAAAATAAAACGCATCAGTCTGAAAATTTCTGAAAAAATTTACAAGCGATTCAACGACGAGCAGGAAAATATTAATAATCGGTTGGAAGAAATCCTCAACAAGCCCAAACAAGACATCAATGATGTTTCTGTTTGGCTTGATATTCTGCTTTTCATCAACCGCTACAATTTTGCCAATGTACAAAATGAAATCTTCGGTTACGTATATGAAAATTATCTCAAAGACCTTTATCTAAACGAAAAGAAAGGACAATACTTCACCGACCCGAATGTTGTGGAATTCATGCTCAATGAAATGGGCTACACCAAAGAAAATTTGAAAAAACGCCACGCCAATGAAAAAGACAGCATTTCCATTATTGACCCCTCTTGCGGCAGCGGCACTTTTCTTTATAATGCTACGGCACGGCTCGTGGATGCTTTTTTTGCAAATAGCCAACCATCTGCAAAACAAACCGAACAACTTATTAATGACAATGTATTCGGATTAGACATTGCCGAGTTCCCGCTCTATCTGGCAGAGATGAATATGCTGATGAATATGCTGCCCGTGATAATAAATGAAAAATACAACAATCCTGTTGAGCAGAAGATAAAAATGTTTAAAACCAATGATAGTATTTCTGAATTTCTGGACACTGCATTGAAAAATACTTTATCAGATATCAATATTAAATTTAAGAAGAACAAAGGACAATTCTCTTTTGATTTTACAAGTGAATTGGATTTGACAAGCTTTATGCGTGACAAAGGGGATTTAAACAATCTAAAAGAAAGTTTGGAATATAGAAATAATATCCCCCGTTATCGCTTTGATTATGTTATTGGAAATCCTCCTTATATCTCATTCAAAGAATGTTCAAAACAAAATATCAAATTTTTTGAACTACAAATAAAGAAAGTAATTCAAATGAGTGATATTTATGGGGTAAATTTAAATACCGTTCCAGGTAGAATTAAAGCATACGCACCAAATCCAAACATTTATGCATATTTTATTGCTTTAGGGTTAGCATTATTAAATGATAATGGTAAGCTGTGTTATATTATTCCACAAAATATGCTAACAGCAACTGACCTTGATGTAATAAGGTATCATTTGTCAACATTTGTAACTATTGAAACCATAATCAATTTTAGCTGCAATATGTTTGTTGATAGAGGTATTCATCAAAAGACAGCAGTGCCTACATCAAGCTTAATTTTTGTCGTTTCAAAAATTCCACCACCCAAATTTCACGAAGTTAAAATAACCAATTATCTATCACAAAACGATGATGTAATAACTTGTTTAAGTAATATCAAAAAATCAAAAAATGTTTTCAAGAAAAATATATTACAAAATAACTTGCGTCAGAATATTGATAATTGGAACTATATTAAATTTGATAAAGAAATAGAAAACTTTTTCTCTGAATACGATAGAAATGAGTTTTTTGATATTTATCGGATAGATAGTTATTCAATTCCAAAATTTAAATCATCCTTTTATTTTGACAGAGGGTTGAAGTATCCACAAGACAAAATATCAATTGACTTGCCTGACAAGGAATACTATCAACTTACTGATACAAAACAAGAATATTACAACATTTGCACAATTCCTAAATTCATAAAAAAAGAAGATTTGGTTTTCCCAAAGGGAGCACAAGGTTTGAAGGTTTATAATGCCAAGTATAAAATAATTTGGCGTTATATGAATACCGATAAATTTCATTTTTCAGAAAATAATGTAATGATAAACTACAATTGGGTTTTAATTACATCTGACAATAAAAATGAAATGTTATTTATTCAATCATTGATGAATAGTACCGTAAATAAATTTGTTTTAAAAAAATTATTCAATAACGAAAATGAGAAAAGTTTTCAAATAGGAATAAAATCAATCAAAGAGTTTTGCAGAGTCCCTAAGATTAATTCTTTCAACGAACACATCAAATCCGAAATCATTTCCCAAACCGAAAAAATGCTGGAAATGGAGAAGCAAACATTTGCCGATTTGGTGGATTTTAAAAATGTGATGATGCAAAAATTTGACAATTTAGAGGTGAACGGCAATATTCTAATCTTTCATTACAAAGACAATTCCATCCAATGCAAAATACTTTCTAATCAAAAATTAGTTGAACAAGCCATTTACAATATCGGGCAAGGTAAAATGTTCAATATAAAGGAAGCCAGTGTCAATGAATTAAAAAATACTTTTGTATTTGACATTCAGTTGCAGCACAAATTAAAAAATTACATTGACGATTTAGTTTTCGCCTTATATTTCAAAGTGAAACTATCTGAATTAGGTTTACAAAACCATCAATCCATTAAAGATGCTTGCAGCAAAAATAAATTTTACCAACTTATAAATGCTTAACATAATGAACAGGGAAGAAAGAGACAGGGACTATGAACTTCTTAAATCTCAAACCGGGATGAAAGAATATATCTTTACGACACCTGCAATGTATCGCCACTTCTTTGTTTTAGGCAAAGACCTTAAAGATGCCGAACAAAACTTTATCCGAATTGACGAAATTAAAAGATGTGGTTTTACCTTGGAAGACCTTCCTATCCGATTGGAATACGATATAGAAAAATGCAAGAATTGGAAGAAAGAGGATTATTGGAATAAAAATGAAAATCAAAATGCAGTTTCAGTATAGTATTTTCTAACCGATTGTTTCAATCTGATTTTCCTATTACCGGATAACCAAGAATTTTTACTTTCCAGGAATATCCAATCCTGCACCGCTTTTCACTCAGCGACAAAGAGATTGCGCTCAATGCAAGCATAGATCCCGAAATAAGGAACAAATCAGGCGTGAAAACCTGTTCGTTGTTAATCAGGTGGTTAAATGTAATAATAGCAAAAATTCCAATGCCGCCTACTCCAATAATCCTGCCAAATTTTGTCGGAAAGTAAAACCTCTTATATACGGAAGTTATATTCTGTAATCTTACCTGATATGGACGCATACTCGAAATGGTGATTGAATTAGCGCCAATATCCCAAAGTTTCCCGGCAATCATGGTGTCGGGACGGGCAGCTCTGATTTTGCAATAATCTTCCTCTTTGAAAAAATAACGCCGGGTAGTTCCGATTTTCTCTACCATCAATGTTTTCTGTGCCAGAATCTGACAAGTTACCAGCAGAAAGAAGATGATTGAAACTGAATTCTTCATAACTGATTCAGAAAGGATTTGCATTATAAAACGTTATATTTTACAGAATATTTGAAGCGCCACACACTTTCTGCAAAGGAACCAGCTCGTCTGGAAACAAGGATTCAGAGTGGTTTTAACAGTCAATAGGTTAAATGGTTATCTTTGTAACGACAATGAGAACCGGTTTTACATTCATTTTTCTTCTGCTTTTATTCAACTGCTGCCAGAACCCTGAAGGCGTTCAGGAAACAGTTATAGGCAATGCCAGCAAACCGGCTCCGGAAATGTCGTTGGCAAAAACTGAAAAAGCCGGGACTGCCGGGAGAGGATTTTTCTCCCGCCTTGAGAAAACTAAAAGCAAAGTAAAATCACCAGAACGAAAAAATCATACCATCAAATCACTTGATCAGGCAGATTCAACGCTTCGGCACACAACGTACGCCTCGCTCATTATCGAACGCCTCGCTGGACTCAGATCGCAGGGAATAATTCCCGACATGAATGAACCAATAACCAGGATAAATTTGTTAAGTCAAACAGATAACAAACCGTTCGAGTCAATGATAGAACTAAGCCGGGAGATGTTTTTACAGATTAATTTTGATAACGACATACTTGATTACACCGACCGTTTCTATACAAACGGGATCAGAATTGATTTGATAGCTCCGGGTTTGCAGATGAATCCTATAAGCAGGTTGATGACGCCTTACTGGCGATCGGGTATCAACTATTACGGGTTATCGCTTGTGCAAAATATGTTTACGCCATCAACAACCAAAACCGGCGGTATTTTATTCGGAGACAGACCTTATTCGGCTTATTTATTTCTGGGATGTTTCAAAATAACTAATGATCATAATCGAATGTTTCGACAAACGAGCGAGCTTGACGTCGGTATCATCGGTCCCGACTCTTATGGAGAATGGGTACAGCGATCATTTCATAACAGCGTTCCCACAAACAATGAACCACTTGGATGGGAGTACCAGGTAAAAAATGATCTTGTTTTAAATTATTCAGTTGGTTTTGAGAAAGGAATATTGTCGGCGAAAAACTATGAAATGCAGCTTACCGCGAAAGGAAATCTCGGTACGCTATATACCAACATTTCCGCAGGTTTTTTATTCAGAGCCGGTTGGATGAATACTTACTTCTGCAACCTCGGCATTTCAAAAAAGCAGCAAACAATACAATCAGGATTAAAGAAATTTCAATGCTATTTTTTCGTTAAAGGTTTGGGGCAACTGGTGGGGTACGACGCCACGCTGCAAGGTGGTTTTTTCAATAAATCAAGCGTTTACACCATCCCTTCTACTGACGTCTCACGATTTGTTTTCAAAGGAAGCGCGGGAATCACCATAAGTAACAACGGTTTTGGTTTGGATATAGAACAGTTTTTTCTAAGTCCCGAATATCATCACGGCTTATGGCACAAATGGGTACATATCGCTCTAAGGTTTGCTTTGTAATTGTTGATAAATAAAAAAGACCGGAATAAAAAACGAAGCCGGATTAGCTCTAATTTTGGCAAATGGAAGAAAAAAACACCAAAAAACGAATCCGAAGCTCTGGATTGAGAGAAGCAATTTTCGATCATGGAAAAATTCCTCCGCAGGCTCTCGACCTTGAAGAGACTGTTCTTGGCGCGATGATGCTCGAAAATGACCGTCTGGCAGAGGTAATTGAAATTCTGAAATCTGAGGTATTCTACAAAGAGAGTCATCAGATTATATTTAATGCTATCAAGAGCCTTTTTGGAAAAAATGAGCCGGTTGATATATTAACTGTTACAGAAGAATTGCGAAAAAGCGGCGAACTTGAGATAGCCGGCGGCGCATACTTCATCACAATGCTTACAAACCGTATTGCTTCTGCCGCCAACATTGAATTTCATGCAAGGATTATCATTCAGAAATTCATTCAGAGGGAACTGATTAGGGTATCTTCAGAGATCATTAAAGAAGCCTATGAAGACACCACCGATGTATTTGATTTGCTCGACAAAGCCGAGACGGGACTTTTTGCGATAAGCGAAACCAGTATCGGCAAGTCTTATATGGATATGCAATCTATCATCAAGGAGGCAATTAAGGAAATTGCCGCAGGAAGAAACCAGGAAGGTAAATTGAAAGGCGTGGGTTCGGGGTTTACTGAGTTGGACAGGATTACGTCGGGGTGGCAAAAATCAGACCTGATAATCATCGCCTCGCGACCGGGTATGGGGAAAACTGCATTTGCTCTGACTATGGCGCGTAATGCGGCAATTGATTTCAGGAAACCTGTTGCGATTTTTTCTCTGGAAATGGCGTCGGTACAATTGGTTACCCGATTGATTTCAAGTGAGACTGAAATTCCGCAGGAAAAATTACGGAAAGGAAACATGGAAGATCATGAATGGGCTCAGTTGAATGCGAGAATCACTTCATTGATTGACGCTCCTTTGTTTATTGATGATACCGCGGCATTGTCTATTTTCGATCTCCGCGCAAAATGCCGCAGGTTAAAAGCTCATCATGATGTTCAGATGATTATTGTCGACTACCTTCAACTGATGCAGGGCAGCCAGGATACCCGCGGAAACCGCGAACAGGAGATCAGCAGTATTTCACGCTCCCTGAAAACATTGGCTAAGGAGCTGAATGTTCCGGTTATTGCTTTATCGCAACTAAGCCGCGCTTCCGAAAAGCGCGCCGCTGCCGCAAAACCTATTCTTTCCGATTTGCGTGAATCCGGTTCCATTGAGCAGGACGCCGATATGGTTCTTTTTATTTATCGCCCGGAATATTATAAGATTGATACCGATGAACAAGGCGATTCAACTGCCGGAGTAGCCGAGGTGCTTATCGCAAAGAACAGGAATGGTCCGTTGAAAGACGTCAGGCTCAGGTTCATTTCCAAGTATGCAAAATTCGCTGACGCCGACATTGATTATTCCCCGCAAAATACTATTCCTGCCAATGAATCGTTTGATGGTTCAGTAAGAACACGCACTGTTCAGTCAAAAATGAACACCGACGATCGCCATGACGTACCTTTTTAAAATAAAAAGTTTAATCCTGATCATTTTTTTCATCGGATTCCTGCAATCGGCTTTCGCCGCTTACCTTCTTGTGCCGATGGATGAATCGCAGAAGAACCATTTGAAAGCTTATGGAATTGCCTATTGGGTATTACAAAAGGATGTGGAAGTAAGCTGGTTGCTGAATTACCGGGGAGGAAGTTTCATGTTTATTTACGAAAAAACGCTTGAAAGCGAATGTAATATCAGGGGGGTCAGTTACCAGATTATCGCCGACGCCCAGGCTTCGGCAATCCTTTTGGAGATAGCAGATCCGCAGGTGAATATGGAAACCATCAAACTTCATAAACCGCCTAAGGTTGCAGTTTATTCCCCAAAGAACAAATTGCCATGGGACGATGCTGTAACGTTGGTTCTTAACTATGCTGAAATTCCTTATGATGTTTTGTACGACGAAGAACTCATCGCCGGCGTTCTTCCTGTATATGACTGGCTGCATCTTCATCATGAGGATTTCACAGGTCAGTATGGAAAATTCTGGTCGGCATATAGAAATTTTCCCTGGTATCAGGAGGATGTGAACCTGCAGGAAACTACTGCAAAAAAACTTGGGTTCAGCAAGACGTCACAAATGAAACTGGCTGTTGCATTGAAAATCAGGGAATTTGTTGCCGGCGGCGGTTATCTGTTTGCCATGTGTTCGGCGCCGGATAGTTACGATGTTGCTCTTGCCGCCGAAAACGTTGATATCTGCGATGTGATGTTTGACGGGGATCCTGCGGATCCGCAGGCGCAGGCAAAACTTAATTTCGGTAACTGTTTTGCTTTCGAGAATTTTAGTATAGTTACAAACCCTTATCAATATGAAATTTCAACCATTGACGTCACAGAAACCAGACCCAGAAATATCAATAAAACCAATGATTTTTTCACATTGTTCGACTTTTCCGCAAAGTGGGACCCGGTTCCAAGCATGCTTTGCCAGGACCATGAAACCCTGATCAAAGGATTTATGGGACAAACAACGGCTTTCAACAGGAAATATGTGAAGTCAAACGTGGTTATTCTCGGCGAAACCAAATCGCTGGACGAGGTAAGGTATATTCATGGCGACTTTGGCAAAGGAACCTGGACTTTTCTGGGCGGGCATGATCCAGAAGACTACCAGCATCTGGTTGGCGATCCCGTAACTGATTTGAACCTGCATCCCAATTCTCCCGGTTATCGCCTGATTTTAAACAATATTCTATTCCCGGCTGCGAAGAAGGAGAAACGGAAGACGTAGGACGAAGGACGAGGGACGAGGGACGAAGGACGAAGGACGAAGGGTTAGTGGATTCTGTCGAAGATTTGGTTTGAGTAGCTGAACTCATTGAGGTGATCGGGGGGGAAATCTTCACTGGTAATTAGTTTCCATTGTAAAAAATCAATTTCAGGAAAAAAAACATCCCCTTCAAAGGATTTTTTTACCAGCGTGAGGTATAAACGATCCGTAATTGGCAGAAACTGGCGGTAAACCGATGCGCCTCCGATTACGAAATTTTCTTCCAATGGATTACATTTTGCACACGCTTCTTCAATCGAACAAGCCATTTCACACCCGTCAAATACTTCGCCGCAGATATCGGTTATTACAATGTTTCTGCGGTTTGGCAAGGGTCGACGCGGCAGGGATTCAAAGGTGCGTTTGCCCATAATTACGGCGTGTCCCGTCGTGATTTTTTTAAACCGCTTCAAATCAGCCGGAATATGCCACAGCAGATCATTGTTCTTTCCAATGGCATTGTTTTCGGCAATTGCAACAATAATTGATATCATACTAAATATTATAATATAAGAAACCTGTTGTTTACCTATTCTTTCCCGGTAAGGACGAAATGTTTATAAAAAACCGCCAGACACTGTCAGGTCTTTCAGACCCTGACATGTCCGACTAACCGGGAAACCTGAAAGAGTCTGCATGACCTGTCAGCGTTTAAAAACATTCCTTTTCAGACCTTGTCAGGTCTTCCATTACCATATTTTCCTGCCGCTGTAGTATTCACAATCAATGGCGCCACTCGAAATTCATCTCATGGCTAATTATAAAATACAAATTTCAAATCCCTCCTTTCAAGGCTTTTAAACGAGGACTATCTCTCGTTTTTACCTTGGAATTTGGATTTTGGATTTTGAAATTTGAAATTTGAAATTTGGAATTTTTAGATTCTTTCCCGGCTTTATGTTCCTGAAAAAATCAGAATGAGTGGGTAATTATTTCAACCCGAACTCTTTCTTGATTTTATCAACGAAATCAAGTTTTTCCCAGGCGAAGAAATCAACGCTTTTCAAATACACATCTTTGCCGCTTCCATTGACTTTAGTAGGTTTTGCGTCTTTCACGGGGTAGAAAACTTCGACTTCTCTGGTATAATAGTCGCGTCCGAAATGGCCATATGATGCAGTTGCCTGGTAAATAGGATTCTTCAAGCCAAAACGTTCCACAATGGCATAAGGGCGCATATCGAAAACCTTGTTTATTTTTTCGGCAATAACGCCATCATGCAGTATTTTTCCCTTGTCGTCAGTCACTTTCGCAGTTCCGAAAGTATTCACGTAAAGTCCCACGGGTTGGGCAATACCAATGGCATACGCCACCTGGATTAGCGCCTGATCGGCAATGCCTGCGGCAACCATGTTCTTTGCAATATGACGAGCTGCATAAGCCGCAGAACGGTCTACTTTAGAAGGATCTTTTCCCGAAAAAGCTCCGCCGCCGTGGGCTCCATGACCGCCATAAGTATCCACGATAATTTTGCGTCCTGTAAGTCCGGTGTCTCCATGAGGACCGCCGATTACGAACTTGCCGGTTGGGTTAACGAAAAGTTTAAAATCGCTTTGAAAAAGTTTCTGGATTTTCGCCGGCAGAGTTTTTTTCACACGAGGGATCAGAATTTTCCTGACGTCATCGCTGATTTTATCCTGCATGGCTTTTTCGGCTGTTTTATCAGCCTCTGCCGATTTATCTTTAGGCTGAATAAAATCGTCGTGCTGCGTGCTGACAACTATCGTATCTATGCGAACAGGTTTTCCGTTATCATCATATTCAATTGTAACCTGTGATTTGCTATCGGGACGAAGGTACTTCATCTGCTTTCCTTCGCGGCGGATTTCAGCCAGTTCCTGAAGCAGAATGTGCGCAAGTTCGATTGACATTGGCATAAGGTTTTCCATTTCGCGGCAGGCATAGCCAAACATCATTCCCTGGTCGCCGGCGCCCTGGTCTTCTTTCTTTTCGCGCACTACGCCCTGGTTGATGTCCTGAGATTGTTCGTGGATAGTAGAAATAACACCGCACGAATCGCAGTCGAAACGATATTCGGCTTTCGTATAGCCGATCTCGCGTACCACGCGACGGGCAGTCTCCTGCACATCAACCCAGCCTTGTGTGCGAACTTCACCGCCGCATACCACCAAACCGGTAGTTACAAAAGTTTCGCAAGCCACCTTCGATTCGGGGTCCCACTTCATAAATTCATCGAGCAATGCATCCGATATCTGATCGGCAACTTTATCCGGATGTCCTTCTGAAACGGACTCCGATGTAAATAAATATCCCATAATCAAATGATTAAAAATTAATAAAATGAAAAATTACGAATTAAAAAAATGAAATTGATTTGAGATTGGAGGAAGGAAATGTTGGTTTAGCATTTTTTTCCAGTGGTTGCAATCAATCAAATCTGTCCACTATTTCTGGTGCAAAATTAAGAATATTTTTTAATTCCGCGTCAGTTCCTGGAATACCTCTTCAAGTTTTTGCTCCTCACGCTGGAGAGAAAGGACAGTCAGTTTGTTGTCCACTGCAAATTGAAACACTGCCGCCCGAATATCAACGCCTGGCTCAGATATGAGTTGCCACAAATTACTTTGGGTTAAGTCCGTCATCCTACCACTTCGACTGTTCGATTGTTCGATTGTTTGATAATTCGATTGTTCATGAATACTCTCATCCATTTTAACCTGAACCACCCCTGAAATTCCTTGCAGCGCCACGCCTTTAACCGGAGAGTGAAACTCAACCTTAATCACTACCCTTGAAGTAGCAAGGTGTTGTAAATTCTGAGTAGTATCGTCGGCTACTATTTTCCCTTTGTGAATGATAATGGCTCGGTTGCACAGCGCTTCAACTTCCTGCATTACATGGGTTGACATCATCACTGTTTTCCGTTTGCCGATTTCGCTGATCAGGCTGCGAATTTCAATCAATTGGTTGGGATCAAGTCCCGAAGTTGGCTCATCAAGTATTAGCGCCTCCGGATCGTGAATCAATGCCTGTGCCAGTCCGACGCGTTGACGAAAACCCTTTGAAAGCGCCCCGATTTTTTTATGCCGCTCGGCGGTAAGTCCGGTTAATTCAATCATTTCCGAAACCCGTGATGCTATGTTGCCCTTCATCCGGTGTGTTCCGGCAATAAACGCAAGAAATTCACGAACGTAAAGATCAAGATACAAAGGATTGTTTTCCGGTAGGTATCCAACTTTTTTCCGAACTTCAATTGATTGATCCTGTACGTCGAACCCGCAAACAGAGGCGCTGCCTGATGTTGGTGGGATGAAACAGGTAAGTATCTTCATAAGCGTGCTTTTCCCGGCGCCATTGGGTCCCAGTAATCCTGTAATTTCGCCGGGTTTTACGTCGATTGAAATGGCGTCAAGCGCTTTTTGTGTGCCGTAAACCTTGGTAATGGAGGAGACTATGATGGACATGGGAGTGTAGGTTGGAGAGGCAAAGGTAGGAAAAAAGAGGGACGCGAGAGGTGGACGCGGGGTTTTATAACTTACTTTAACCTGTTGATAATCTTATAAAACCTTGTAAATGATCTTTTATTTTGCTCGCAAGAAAATAGGGCAGATTAAGCAGATAATATTTTTTCCCTTTGATTGTCTGGGTCTGTCTGATAGACAATTTTTCTGCCGAAAGTCTGACTGCGTAAGGGTGAGGCGCATCGTCAAGAAACTGGTGCAGCGACCTGAGGCGTCCGGGCTCTCCCGATTTTACAATAACCGGAATAAGAAAATCATTGTACTGAATAACGAAATCCATTTCGGCAGTGGACTGAAGTTTTTTCCTGACCCAGAAATTCAGGACAGGTTTTATTTCAGTGGCTGCTATTTCCTGTCCAACTACCTGTTTTGCAATCTGACCTTCAAAAATTGCATTCATGTCGTGTGAATTGAACAATGGCGTCTGAATTCCAGAAAAGTAGTTGACCATTCCGGTATCGAACATCTGTAATCTTGGCGCTTTAAGTTTGTCGCAAACATTGGCCGTTGTTGATGTTACAGGATATACGAGGTGAAGCAGCAGATGTTTTTCGAGGGTTCTGAATGCCCCGGCAATTTCACGGCTGCGGTAAATGGAGTTCCCGAAATGGTTAAAAATAATCCTCGTTGCGGCAAAAGGAAATGAGTTTTGAAAAGTTTCAGATAAAAGATTATTGGTTTTTCCTGATAGTGCGTGGCAGGCGATACTTTTTAAAATTGATTCGTAGATATCTTCATAGATAGCGCTTAACCCTGTCAAATCACGGTTTGCCATATAGTTGCTAACAATTTCGGGCATCCCTCCTATCAGGCTGTAAAGGTGAAAATAGTTCAACAGTTTTTGATATGCAGATAAAGGAACCGGAACTTCATGAAAAGCTATTAGCGCCTGATTGTCCTGATATGCCTGAAGAAATTCCAGAAAGGTCAATGGCGGGATTTGAACAGTTGATGGAGGATTATCCTGATTTGTCATCACGGCACGTATCTCCGGTGAAATGTAAGAAGCAGTAGCGACAACCGAAAATGGAAGAGAAGCTGACGCTGCCTGCTGAAACCAGGAAATCGCCTCAGGAGAATGTTGAATTTCTCGAAAAAATATCAGAGTTTTCCCTTCCCGCAGACTATTATTTCTAAGGAAAAAAATGGCATTAAGAATTTGTTCAAATGTCTTTTCAGATTTGAAAAACTGTCTGTCACTGGCAGTTTCCATATCGAGTAAAACCATTTGATTATAGGATTCGCCAATCCCGCGCGCCATGGTCGTTTTCCCTGTCCGTTTCGCTCCTGTGATTAATAACGGTCTGCCGGAATGATCTGTAAAATGGGCTAAAAGCGTATCCTGGATTGTTCTTTGAATCATAGTATGCAATGAGTATCAAATGTTATCCCCGGATAAAAATATTTGAATGATTATCCGCTTATATACTTATCCTGCTCCTCTTTTCTGTTTTTTCCGTGGGATTTGGAAGCTGAGTCCACGCCCAAAAGTGATTAGAAAAATCAAAGTTTGGCAAAAGCCCGGTATATCAGCAACTTTGATTGCCACAACATCGAGGAGGTGGCAATAGATAAGCAGATAGTTACTGGACTTTAGTCCAAATTATTTCCTTTTCTGAGTGGACTCAAAATTGAATATCGAATGTCCTGATGACTATGGCGCAGTATAATTAAGGCGTATGCGAATAGATTAATGCCTCATTCCTGTATCCGGGTAAATTGGAATACCAGTCAGGAAAATTAACGCCATTGCTTTGCGCCCAGGCGGCAAGGTGATAGTAAGCAGGCAGAATATCAGCATGTTCGTACGGATAGGCAAAAGGTTCGGCAATGTTTATTGCCCACGGCAGATTATTTACAGTTTTATAGTATCTTCCCGTTGCCGGATTGCTGCTATCGTCTTTCTGACCAAAAAAGGTAATATCTGCAAGACTTGTGGGTGGATGATTAGATAGATGCACCTCTTTTCCTCTCACTTTATTAACAATCATAAATGGGTTGAAATTTCCGATATCCAACTGCCCTATTGTATAGGAATTTGGAGTAAAAACAAGATGAATCGTAATCGTATCAGGCGCCACATAAGGAGCCCCATAGCTGGTATTGAAACCGGGACCGCCACCGGGAGGCGTTACCAGGTCGAAAGCATTATCGAATACAATCACTGTTGGTTTATTTTGTTGCGACTCAAGTCCGTTGGCGGCAAGCGTAATAAAACTCTCGCTTAAATGAGTTCCGGCTGCTGTGATCGCAGAGGCAGGAATATTGTCGGTTGCAAGTTGAAAACCAAAACCATTGGAAAACGCGGCGCCTGAAGCCCGCAAAATAAAAACTGAAAATGTTTCAACAAGTTTATTTGAGGCATTTGTGATAGTTTTGAATTGATAATCCACTACAAGGTCGTTGAAATCATAATCTCCGGAGCTTGGCCATAAATCCTCAAAAGCGAGAGATCCGAATCCTGCGGCAGGGGTCAAATTTATAAAAGCCCGCGTAGCGTCTTCCGGAAAATCATCATAACTGTTTTGTACGCCATCGCCGTCGGCGTCGCTTAACGGGTTATAGCCTACTTCAGTATTGTACGTAGCGCCAAAAATGGTTCCATTATATAAATGCGGCGATGAATCAAGCGCGATGCTACCACTGCCTTCATTAAAATGCCATAAACCCGTCAATCCCGATTCATTGCCCACCCACGGAGTATGAAAACTATTGGTTACCTGAGTTGGCGTAAGAGCAATATTCCAAATTGATGGATCATCAAGCTGACCCTGGAAAAACTTTTGATTCCCATTATCCGCCCCGATGGAGATAGTTCTCGTATTGGTCCGGATATTCTGGGATACTGCAATATTTTTCATCTCAATACCATCAACGTATAACTTAAAGTTAGAGCCATTGTAAGTTGCCGCGAGATGATACCAATGGTTGAGTTCCGGTCGTCCGGCTCCCCAATTTGCCAATACAGAGGTTCCATCGGAAAGAGCCATGCCTGCTTGCCAGCCATTCCACAAATCCTGACCAAGCCCAAAACCATCCCAGTCGCCTTTTTGCAAAATCTTTGCAGTTTGCTGACGTGTAGCTTTAACCCAGGCCTCCATACTCATTGTGTTGGTAAAGGATATTCCGGCAGTCAGCGGGATTTTTATCCAATCAGTTGAACCATTATACGACATAGAGAAATTTGTTGTCACCGCTGATTTCAGCGCGCTTAATTGTACCGTAAGATTTTCACTAGTAACGCTAACGATAGTTCCATTGACGCTCAGCTTGCTTATGCTAACCGGGAGTGTTATTTTAACGCTCAGATCAACAGATGGGTCTGCCGAAAATAGCTTTGAATACAGAAGGCTTTCATCTTCGGAAGCAATTCTGACTACTCCGCGCGGCGCATTTTTTATAGTAAGTTCGACATCCTTTGATGTGTTCCATGTAAAATTATTATCCACCACCAATTGTTTAAGTGAAGTGATGGTCGTTTCATCTGTATTCATTTTTTTACAGGAACTAATGCAGATAATCAGTATTGATAAGGCAA
Organism: Bacteroidota bacterium; assembly: GCA_037131145.1. Taxonomy (GTDB): domain Bacteria; phylum Bacteroidota; class Bacteroidia; order Bacteroidales; family FEN-979; genus CAIVAT01. Next base: position 8,393 of record JBAXRP010000014.1, on the reverse strand, counting down.
GCAAGAATTTATTCATGGCAATTAAGAGATTAATCAATGGGATAAATTTCCAATGTAAAAATACCTCAATGATCGTACCAGTGATATTAATTTATCAATATTTTATTTTGCTTTGGTATAAACGACAATTCTCGGTCTGATAAACACAATCAAACTGCTCGGTCACTATTTTGTGCAGCGTTGCGAAGAACCAGTCTTTTTCCGGATCATACTGACCGAGAATAAAAACGTAATCGAGTTGGCGAAACGGATTACCCTTGATGATTTCGAAATTTATATATCGGTCGGGAGCCGAAGGGTTTCCGAGGTAATAATTTGGTTTTTTTTTCAGATTCCAGATAACCGGGAAATAGCCGCTTTCACATTCGTAATTATATACCATTACCACTGGTTTTTCAACCGCGAGATAGTCGACAAAATGTCCCGTAAACCAGTTGTCCATACAGTAAATTGGAAGAACCAGAGTGTTTGGTTTAATTTGATCTGCGGCTTTATAACAGGAAACAGCAAGTTTGCCAAGATCCTGAATGGTGGGATTGTAAATTCGGTTGAGCGACGAATTGACAAAAATTCCAGTGATGATAGATAGGACGCCAAACCACCAGCTAATTTTGAATGACGATATCCACAAAATGACGATCAGAAAGAAAACAAAGGCGATTCTGAGACTTGTGTAACTCGCCGTTCCATAAGCATCGGGGAGAATGAAATAAAGCGAAAGCAGGATAGCCATGGTTCCCAAAAGCCACCAGAAATTAAAACCGGGAAGCGATGAGGTTACGACTCGAAAAGGCATAAATTCAGAGGTCTTGATTTTTTTTGAAACAGCAATGAAAAACACCGCCAATCCTGCAAATATAAAGAAGATGAGCATGAAAAAAAGGATCATTGTCGGACGGCTTTCAACGCTTATGTTGAATGAAATAAGCGGCCGAATTGTAATGAGGTAATTTATCAGTTCTTCACGGGGAATAAACTTGATATCGCGGATTCCGGGGCGCGTGTAAAAGAAATAAACGAAAAGGGTAAGCGGAGCGATTGAAGCAATGGTAATTGCCAGCGTTTGTTTTACAAAGTTATTTGCTAACTCTTTCCAGGAATATTTCCGGCAGATTATTCCCAGTATTGCGCCGGTTAAAATGTGAACGGCTATTACAATGAGCAGAGTTCCGAAAACGAGGATGTGGGAAAAGTAAGTTATTGCAATGAATACGGTTAATATAATCAGCCTGATGGGGTTCCATGGTTTTTGGTAATTTCTGATCCAGTAATTCAGCGCAATTATAAAAAAAAGTACCGCTACACAGAAATTAAAGAACCCAAAAAAGAAAAACATGGAGTGTGTAAAAGGGAAAATGAGGAAACAATAAAGCGCGTTTGACGGGGAAATTGTTTTCATCAGCTCCCTGAATGCAAAAGGGATACCGGCAAGCAGAATGATTAACAGAATTTTTTCTGCCAGAAATACTGGAATGATCAGCGTCAATAGCGATATAAACAGGTGGGAAGTCCAGTTTGGAACTGGTTCAGGATTTATTCTGAAAAACTGGTTGAATAATTCGTTGTTATGAAAAATCAGTTGATTGATGATGTTGGAGTTGGCGAGATGCGAAGCCCCATCCATGCTTGGGAAAAACCGTGTTGATAAATAAGGTATGAGATTGATTATGGTAACAAGCGTAAACAGCAGCAACTCGGCGCGTTGCCATTTTTTCACATTCAGCATATCAGTATTTTGATTACGATTCGGTCTGAAATATCAGGAAATCCCGGATAAGTGGGATTTCCTCCGCAGGGATTCCATTTTTTACAAGATGCTGAACATCTTCATCGAAAGCTTCGAGAAGTTCGCTACGGGAAGGAGAGGTTTGTAAAAAACACTGGCGATAAAGGTTAAGCGCTTCCTTTCGTTGATCAAGGCAAAGCCTGACATGAGCGGCATTCATAAGATCATAAGCTGAAGGATTGGATGTAGCGGTTAATATCCGGGAATATGTCTCATTGGCTTGCTCAGGTTTTTCAAGCACAAACTGACAGTAAGCTATCGGGCGAAGCGATTTGAGATTATCGGGGGCAAAAAAACTTGTTTTAAGATATTGATGGAGAGCTTCGGAATAGGCTTTTAGGTTCAGGTAACATTGTCCCACCTGCAACTGGAGATTAAGGTCGTCGGGTTGTAAAGTTGCCGCTTCCAGAAAACAGGTCAGCGCATTCTGATAATCTTTCAACTTAAGATAGCACCATCCCAGTTTTTTCATTAGCCATAAGCGGTTTCCATCAAAAAGTTCTGCTTTTTTATAGGCGTTTACTGCTTCTGAATATTTTCCTGATTTCTGGTAGCAAAAACCAATTCTTTCGAAGTACTCGCCATTCGGACCTTGCATTTTTAAAAGATCTTCATAAACTTCCACAGCTTCGGCGTAGTGTTCTTTTTCAAAATGAAATGACGCCGTTTTTTCAGTAAATCCAGGTCGTTCAAAAAATTTGCTGTAAAAATAGAGATTGGTAAGTCGTATCTTTTGCTGAAAAACATCTTCGAACTCATGGTGAGACGGAAAGAGCTTGAAAAACCGGTAAAGATCCTGAATATACTGGATAAAAACCGCGTTGGCTGAAATAGACTGGTCCAACAATTGTTCTTCGGTTGCCATTTCTGTCATGTGGGCAAATTCAGCCTCAAAATTTGTGACAATCATGCTTCGTTGATGGTCGGGGATGGCTTTGAAGTTCAACGCAAATGAGTATTTATCGGAGTTACAGATGTAAAAAGCTTTGTCGAGACTTTCGAGAAGTCGGTTATTTATACTGTCGGCAGCATAAAACCCACTTACGATTTCAGGATGGTTGCGATGAAAAGGGACAAACCAGTTACTCATAGAGTTGAAAAAGTCGAAGCGTTTCAGCAAACGAAATGTGCTCATGAACACATCGCCACCCTCCATCTGCATCCTTGAAAATTTTTCGATTTTCTCAAACAAACCCGGCACTTCTTCAATCATATCTTTCCATTTCGGGTTTTTTCCTTCCAGTTCTTCATCGTCGGCAAGATCATTCAATTGAAGCTTATCCTCAATTCTGGGAATCATTTTTTTCATTTCCGGCAGCACCTCTTCTTCAAATTCCCGTGTAATTTTATCAGTTTCTCTCGCCATCAGAAATTGCATAATGATAAATTCAACTTCTGGAAGGAAGGCGTCATCATCCTTGAATTTTTTCAATTTTTCAATAAGCGCGGGATAGAAGATGAGCCTTTTATCATTGATGATTAAGGCGATTATCAAACCGGTCAGCGCACGCTGATATACCTGATTTTCCCGCGCTTCGGCAAATTCCATCAATAAAATCAGCTTTTGCGAATCAAACTGATTTAAAATGCTGAGTGTAAGAGCGCTGACAATGGCGCATTTTTCATGCCATTCGATTTGTGTAGAATGAATAATGCGCCGAAATAATTCATCAAAGTCGGGATTCATTTTTCCGGTAAGCCATATTGACTTAAAAATCCGGTCAATCTGTGCAGTCTGAAGTGGATGCGACGTTGAATATCCTTCGTTTCCAGGAACGGTCTCTTCAATCAGCTTATCCACCGTTCGATTAAAAAACAAGGATTCGATTCTGGAGGCAATCACTTGCGGTTCGGCGCCAAATTCAGCAAGAAGCGAATTTTTCTGATATTTCCTGTATTGAAGTTCATGATTCACCAACGTTTGCCTCATCTCATCCACCAAAGTTAATACAGCGGCATACAAACCATTTAAAATAGAATTTTGCTGCAAATCATGATAACCGTCGAAGGCATATCGGAGTAATGTCTTATAGTTTTCGGTAAGGTTCTCCAGTTGATAATAATAATCGGCATTAACAGTGTATCTCAAAAGTTTTTCCAGATCGTCAATCGCTGGTTTCAATTTCCTCATAAATACCAGGGAGCATATTGTCTGATAACGCTCTTCAATCTCTTTGCGAGTCATTATAGGGTCATTTTAATAAAACAAAAGTACCGGTTAAAACCGTATTCCGGTGGAAAAGATGATAGCATGCATATTGTCGCTGGTATAGCTCGCAAATATTTTACTGCCTGGATATCCCTCAAGATAGCGATAAGCAAGGCGCAAGTACCCAAACGTAATCGGTTTATATTCAAAACTCAGGGAAAATCCGTTAGTTCTAATACCGCGCTGAGTAAAAAGGTTTACTCCGGTGAGAAAACCATTTGGGTCGTTCATCACTTCATAACGCGCGGAAACGGCGAAAACTTTTCCAAATAAATACCTCGCCTGTAGAAATCCGGAGTACATGCTTGCGATTTTATTGGTATCAGGCGGCAGGTGTGAATTGGTTTGACTCGCAAAGTCGAACTCACCAACAAGAGAGATAGATTTTATTGGAGAATATGTAACAATCAGGTTATTGTAGAGAATATTATTCTTCATTTCGGCGTCAATCAGCGCCTGATTACCGAAAAAATTATTATAAGTAATGTTAAGATTTGGCAATGGTTGGTAGTTGAGAAATGTCAAGCCTGCCATGTGAGTATTTTGGGCATAAGCGAGGGAGAATGGATTCCCGATCATAATCCCGCCCGTGAATTTATCGCTGAACTTGTACGACAGTTTAGCGCCAAGCACACTTCCCGGTTCAAAGTAGCCGCCAACTGTGACAAAACTAATCTGGTTCAATACTGCCCAGGAGGATTCATAACCCACGGGGTTAAGCATATACCCGAAATCAACCCAGAGGTTTTTTACAATGTTGAAGCCGAAATTAGCCTGCCTGATGGTCTTGATCCACTGCGAACCGGACGATGCCATCAAATTAGGGGCGTCGCCATATTGAATTACTAATTTTCCTCTAACCTTATCGGTGTTATAATAAAATTCCAACGCCGCAATATTCATTCGAATCTGATCCTGAATTGGGCAGTTTGCCGAAAACGGAACGATATTCGACGTATCCTGGTCTGAATCGAGCGTTGCGTTGTAATAAGTATCGATATACATACCGAAGGTGAAATGATTCAGTTTTCCGAGAATCTTCGATTTAAGCGCATCTGCAACGCTGTCGCTGATTTCCTGCGACTTTAATTGCGCGCCAATTAAGAGAAAAAAGAGTACGACCCCGATAAATTTTCTGAAAAAAGAATGATTAAATTTCATGATTTCACAATTTCACAATTTCGTTATTTCCACCCTCCGCCGAGCACGCTATACAACTTCACCAACGCTGTCATTTCATCACTTTCCGCCAATGAAAGGTTGATCTGCGATTGGAAAAGCATTCCCTGCGCTGTAATTACATCGAGATAACTGGCATAACCGGCGTTGTATAACTGGTTTGAAAGGTCAAAAGCGGTTTGCGCCGCGTTTACTGTTACCTTTTCGCTCTCAACAATATTATTTATTTTCTTAACCGAAAGAAGTGCGTCAGAAACCTCATTGAGCGAGTTATTTATTGTTTGGTTGTAAGTCAGCAGCAATTCTTCCTTATATGCCTGCGCTTTTTTAACGCCAGCCCGTAACTGCCCACCCCCAAAGATGGGAGCAACAAGATTTCCGAGAGCGTTGTATGCCACAGTTGTCGGGTTGAAAAAATATCCGGCATTCCCCGAAATACTAAGGGATGGCAGCATCATGGCGCGGGCTACGCCGATGTTTGCATTGGCTGCTACAAGCGCCTGTTCTGCCATTATGATATCGGGACGACGGAGAATCAGATGTGAAGGAACGCCGGGTGTTTGTATTGATGGGATATTCATCTGGTCGAGCATGGCGCGTCCGCGGGAAATCGCATGAGGAGTTTCGCCAATCAGGATACTCAGGTAGTTCTCCTTCTGTCCGATCAACATTTCGAGCCTTGGCACTTCAGTTTTTGCAAGAGCCAGTTCTGCTTCCGCCTGGGCAACAACCAACCCGGAGGCAGTTCCTGCAATCATCTTGGCGCGAACAAGGTCTAACGATTTTTGTCTGATATCAATGTTATCAATGGTAATCTTCATTTCATTATCGTATTCGAGGAGGTCAAAATAGTTGGTGACAATCTCGTTGATAAGCATAATTCTGACCGATTGCCGGTAAGCCTCCTGTTTGAAAAGGTTTGCAAGCGCCGCCTCTTTCGATCGGCGCAGTTTGCCCCACAAATCAATTTCCCAACTGATTCCAGCCATAGCTGTATAGATAGTATTCTGAGGGTTTGCAGGTTCCTGATATCCTGCCTGTCCCTGGGCGCCAATCTGAGGCCATTGTTTGCCGCGTTCAATTTTAAATGCAGCCCTGGCTTGTTCGATTCGCGAAAATGCGATACGGATATCGAAGTTATTTTTTAATCCGTTGGTAATTAATCGCTGCAAAACAGTATCTCGGAACAGCTCTGTCCAGGAAATATTGGCAAGCGAATTGGTATCGGCGCTGGCGGCAAACCTGAAAAGGCTGTCTTTAACAACAACCGGACGCTCGTAACGTGGTCCAACCTTGCAACCAAATACCAGAACGGCTGTGAGCGTGATCAGGAGTATCGGGGTTTTGGAATATCTATAAAACATAATGATTTCGGATTTTTGATTTCGGATTTTTGATTTCAGATTTCGGATTTCGGATTTCGGATTTCGGATTTTATTTATTTCGTTTCCTATCTACTTCCCTTCTTCGCCGCCTTTTTTCTTAAACCTGTTCTCTATCCTCTGAAATGCCACATAGAGCGCCGGAACCACCATAACTCCGCAAATAGTAGCCATAAGCATACCTCCGAAAACGGAAGTCCCGAGTGCATGCCGACTTGCGGCTCCTGCGCCGGATGCGGTCATAAGCGGCACAACGCCGAGGATAAATGCGAATGAAGTCATCAGGATAGGTCTGAATCTGAGTTTGGCTCCTTCCCTCGCAGCATCGAAAAGCGGCATTCCTTCCTCGTGCTTTAGTTTGGCAAATTCAATAATTAAGATAGCATTTTTTGCTACCAATCCAATCAACATGATAAGACCGATCTGGGCGTAAATGTTATTTTGTAATCCTCGCGCCCACTGAAGTCCGAAAGCGCCGAACACGCCAAACGGAATTGCCAGCAAAACAGGGATCGGCAGAAGCCAGCTTTCATATTTGGCGGCAAGCAGAAAGTAAACGAAAATAAAACAAAGCGTAAAGATGTATGGCGCCTGTCCTCCCGAAGTGATCTCCTCGCGGGTCATCCCCGAATACTCGTACCCGAATCCATAAGGTAAAGTTTTTGCCGCCAATTCCTGTACTGCCGCAATTCCCTGTCCGGTTGAATATCCGGGAGGTATTGCAAGGGTAAAGTCGGCGGAGCTGTATAAATTGAATCGTTTTACTACGTCGGGACCTTGTGTAGGAGTCATGCTCACCAGTGTTCCCAAAGGAACCATACTGCCGTTATCGCTTCTCACAAATACTTTGGTGATATCTTCTTTGTTGGAGCGGTAAATACCGTCGGCCATGATAATAACCTGGTATGACTTTCCGAATTTATTAAAATTGTTAACATAGTAACTGCCAAAAAGCCCTTGCAGCGTAGTGTAAATTGTATTGACAGGAACTCCCATCACTTTTGCCTTTTCTTTGTTAACCGTTAGCTGTATTTGTGGTATATCGGTGCGAAATGAGGAAAAGACATTTGAAAACTCCTTCCTTTGTGAAGCGGCAACAGTAAAAGCTTGTTCAACCTTTGTCATTTTATCGAGACCGGCTCCAGATTTATCTTCAAGTTGAAGCTCAAGTCCACCGGTTTTTCCCAGTCCTGAAATAGCAGGCGCATTAAATGCCATGCAAATACCGCCAGGAATTCTATTGAATTTTGATTGCACCGTTTGAATAATATCTTCCACATGTAACCCTTTGGCTTCACGGAGTTTCCAGTCTTTCAACTTTACAAAAGCCATCCCGTTGGTAGTGCTCACAGAGTTGTCGAGAATGCTGTATCCCGGAATTGTGGTATATGATTCAACTCCTTCAGTTTTGGCAAGGATAGCTTCTACCTGCCTCATCACAGCGTCAGTTTTTTCGAGCGCGTAGGCTTTGGGAGTTGAGATATTGATAAAAAAGTATCCCTGGTCTTCGGAAGGAAGAAAACCGCTGGGGAGAAATTTCATAACAAAGATTGCAAGCACAACCACTACGGAGAGAAACATCACAGGACGGGAAAGATGGTGTGTGAAATTTTCAACTATTTTAATATATCCGTTTGTTGTTTTCTCAAATCCTCGGTCAAACCCTTTGAAAAACTTTCCAAGTAATCCTTTTTTATCTTTTTTAGGTTTCAGCAGGATTACGCAAAGCGGAGGAGTTAATGTTAATGCAAGCAAAGCGGAAATGAGGATGGATGAGATCAGCGTCAATGAAAATTGCTTGTACATAACGCCGGTAGTGCCGCCAAGGAAGGAGACA
>JBAXRP010000013.1:0-35051 GCA_037131145.1 Bacteroidota bacterium | reverse complement strand
CTCCTTCTGTTTTTTGGCGTTTACTATTTCCTTATTCGGTTTCAGCGCAATAAGCTCAAGCTCCTCGTTGAAGAGCGCACTTATGAACTTCACCAAAAAATGATTTCTCAAAAACAAACGCAGGAAGAATTGCAGCAAACAAATGCCGAATTGTTAATTGCCAAAGAGCAGGCGGAATCGGGCGATCGCCTGAAAACTTCTTTCATGAATAACATTTCACACGAAATCCGTACACCTTTGAACGGTATTATAGGTTTTAGTCAATTAATGGCTGATCCGGAATTAACCGCGGGACAAAGAGAACATTACCTTTCCATTGTAAAATCAAACAGCGCCCGGTTGATAAACACTGTAACCGATTATATGGATATCTCACTCCTTGTTTCGAGGAATCAAAAGATGCTGAAAAAACTGTTCGCCCCCTGCGATTTGCTGGATGAAATTTATTACAAGTTCCTGAAACCGTGTCAATCCAAAAATCTGATATTAAATATTCTAACCTCACCCTCAGCAAATAAATTGCAAATCAACTCCGACTCTGAACTGTTGTCCAAGGTATTACACCATTTGGTTGACAATGCAATAAAATTTACAAATTATGGTTCAATTACTTTTGGTTTTGAAGAAAATAATAGTGAGTTGAAATTTTTTGTAAAAGATACGGGCGTCGGTATTAAAAAAGAATCGCAGGCAAACATTTTCGACTCTTTTATGCAGGCAAACCCATCCGATACGCGCGGACACGAAGGCAGCGGGCTGGGATTGTCAATAGTAAAAGGAATTGTGGAACTGCTTGGAGGCAGCGTATGGCTTGAATCAGAAATAGACAATGGTTCCTCAATCTTTTTCACAATACCGGTTGAAATTACCGGCGACGAACAACCGGTTTTTCAAAAGACCGTTGTAAAAACAACAGGTAAACCCCTTATACTAATTGCAGAAGACGAAGAATCTGGCAGACTTTTATTGATACGCATTCTCCAAAAGAAAGAAGTTGATTTGCTTATTGTCAACGACGGGCGCCAAGCCGTTGATGCCTGCCACAGTAATCCAACGATATCTCTTGTTCTGATGGATTTGAAAATGCCAATCATGGATGGTTTTGTCGCTACCGAAATGATAAAAGCCTTCCGCCCCGACTTGCCTGTTATCGCAATTACCGCGTATGCCCTGAGCGGCGATGAAAACAGAGCTTTTGACGCCGGATGTGATGATTATATAGCCAAACCTTTTGATATGGAGGCTTTATTGAAAAAAATTAATAAACATGGGTTGGTCGTCTGACAGCAACTCGAAATACAATAAAACCAGGTTTGGAAGATAGTATTTGTATTCAAAAACACCTTCCTGAATTGCATGAAAAAAAATGCTGTAAATGTTTTACAGCGGTAAAAATAGTTTCTAATTTAAATTCTGAATTATGAAGATTATCGTTCTGGGCGCAGGTCTTGTTGGCGGGCCAATGGCTATCGATCTTGCCTGCAACAATGAATTCGAAGTCGCAGTTGCTGATATAAATCAGGAATCTCTACTGAATCTTGCTGAACGGCAACGAACACAAAACGCGGGTCGCATGGCAGTTGGTAAAGATATTAAAACCATTGTCACCGATCTTAGCGACCCTGCCGGCGTCGCAAAATTGGTAAAGGAATACGACATGGCGCTCAATGCTGTGCCGGGTTTCATGGGGTTTCAAACGCTGAAAGCCATCATTGCCGCCGGAAAAAATGTTGTTGACATTGCCTTCTTCATTGAAGATCCCTTCGAACTTGACGAACTTGCCCGCCGGAATAATGTAACAGCAATCATGGACATGGGTGTGGCTCCCGGTATGTGCAACGTCCTTATCGGGTATGCCGATCACCTGCTCGATGAAACTGAAAACATTCTTTACATGGTTGGCGGCCTTCCTGAAATCCGCGAATGGCCTTATGAATACAAAGCTGTTTTTTCACCGATAGACGTAATCGAGGAGTACACCCGCCCGGCGCGATACATTGAAAATGGCAAATTAATTGTAAAACCCGCTCTTTCCGACCCCGAATTGCTGAATTTTCCAGGTATCGGAACACTCGAAGCATTTAACACCGACGGGTTACGCTCGCTGGCTCATACCGTGAAATGTCCCAACATGAAAGAAAAGACTCTCCGGTATCCGGGCCACATCGAAAAAATGCGGGTGTTGCGCGAAACCGGATTTTTTAGCCAGGAGGAAATTGAAGTGAGCGGAGTCAGAATAAAGCCCATGGATCTTACGGCAAAACTGCTTTTCCCGAAATGGAAACTGAAGGATGGGGAGGTTGACATTACTGTAATGCAGGTGATGGTTGAAGGAAAGAAAGATGGAAAATTTACCCGGTACACCTGGGATCTATTCGACAGATACGATCCTGACACCCGTGTTCATTCCATGGCTCGCACCACAGGTTACTCGGCAACAGTGGCTCTGCGCATGATTGCTGCCGGACTTTATTCCCGCAAAGGAATTTCCGTTCCTGAATTCATTGGAAAACAGCCTGAATGTGTAGCCTATTTACTTAATGGCTTGAAAGACCGCGGCGTGGTTTACCGGGAAAGTATTAGCGGTTTGGCACGATGATTAATGATGATGAAATATTGAACCTATTGAAAACAACGATAGCAATTCTGATCTTTTTTGCGTTTCCCTTGTTTGTTTTTTCCCAGGAAACGATGCTACCGTTAGAGAAAAACGGCTATCAGAAGCTCACTTCTTATAATGAATTAACCACTTTTATTAAGGCGCTTGATGCAAAATCTGATTTGGTGAAAGTTGAAAATATCGGTCAGTCGGTTGAATGGAGAGATCTTTATGCACTCACCTTTTCTTCGACGGAATTCGGGAAGGATTCATCAAAAATAAAAGTTCTCGTCTTTGCGCAACAGCATGGCAATGAACAATCGGGAAAGGAAGGGGCTTTGCTGCTTGCGCAAACCTTGCTGAAACCTGAGAACAGGTATCTTTTCGATAAGATTGATTTTGCGCTGGTTCCCCAAATGAATCCCGATGGTTCGGAGACAAATAAAAGGCGGAATGCAAACAACATGGATCTGAACCGCAACCACCTGATCCTTACCGAACCTGAAACGTTTGCATTGCATGCCTTTTTCGACAAATATCTTTTTGAGGTGACAGTAGATGTGCACGAGTATTCACCTTATGGTGAGGCATGGAAAAAATACGGGTACCGGAAAAATTCAGATATTACAATTGGCGGAACAACCAACGTGAATGTTTCAAAAGCGATCAGGAAATTATCCAACGAAAATTATATTCCTTTCATTTTAAAATACCTGAGCAACCGCAAGTTTTCATCATTTGAATATTGTCCGGGCGGACCTCCGGAGATTGATTATATCAGGCACAGCACTTTTGACGTCAATGACGGACGGCAGAGTTTCGGAATCCAGAACACATTTTCCTTTATCCAGGAAGGGATGAACGGCAAGGATGATTCCATTGAAAACCTTAAACATCGCGCCGAAGGGCAGATGACCGGTATGCGTGGGATGCTTGAGTACGTTTATCTTCATAAAGACCAGATCAAAGAAATTGTTGCCGACGGAAGAAAAAAAATAATTGCCGGTATTCCAGGCGAAGAAGTTTCTGTTCAATCGGAACATGCAGCGAATGGTAAAAAGCTGAAAATCCCGTTGCTTTCCTATTTCTCGGGCAAAGATTCAGTTGTCACGGTAAGCGATTATCGCCCGGTGGTAAAATCAATATATGACGTTAAAAAGCCGGTTGGCTATTTGATCCCGGGGGATCGGCAGGAAGTCGCCGCTTGGGCAACCAACCAATCGCTGAAACTGACTTTATTTAAAGACACGGGGGCGTATAAAATCGAATCGTATCTGATCAACCGTGTTGACTCCATTGATTTTGAAGGCGACATTGTTGCAAACCCAGATGCGGTAGCTATGAAATTTCCGATAACAATCAAAGATAATCAATATTATTTCCTTTCCACAGCCCAATTGAAAGGCAACATGATTGTTCTGGCGTTGGAGCCAAAGTCAATGCTTGGGCTGGCAACATATCCGAAATATGCCGGACTGTTAAATGGTTGGGAATCGTTTTCCATCCTTCGTGTAATTGAAAAATAATCAGATCATAGATGTTTCATTTTCATAAAAACAAAGAATATGCGCATAGAAAGAATTGAACTTCGCCACGTTAAAATGATTTTGGTAAGCCCGTTTGTAACTTCAATGGGAACCGAGTATGATGAAGAGCACATCATCGTTAGGGTTGATGCGGAAGGCGTTACCGGCTGGGGCGAAAGCGTGGCTGAAGGTACGCCGTTTTACTCCTACGAAACCGTGCCGACAGCCTGGCACATCCTGAAAGATTTTCTAATTCCCGCCGTGCTGGGAAAAGAGATTCAAAGCGTGGATGAGGCGATTGCGGGTTACGCCAAGGTCCGCGGGCACATGATGGCAAAAGCCGGCATCGAAGCTGCTATCTGGGACGCCTTTGCCAAAAGCAAGGGAATTTCACTGTCGCAGGCGCTTGGCGGCGCTCGAAAAAAGATTGACGTCGGGGTAAGCATTGGCATCCAGGATTCGGTTGTCGGTCTGATCAAAAAGGTTGAGGGATATCTTTCAGAGGGATATAAACGGATAAAGATCAAGATTGCGCCGGGGCTCGACCTCCAATTTGTTGAAGCCCTGCGAAAGGAGTTTCCGGGCTTAGCCCTTCAGGTTGACGCCAACTCCGCTTACACTCTGGATGACATCAGGATATTCAAAAAGATGGATAATTATAATTTGTTGCTGATCGAACAGCCGCTTGGTTATGAAGATATTTTCGATCATTCAAAACTGCAGCGCGAACTGAAAACCCCGATTTGCCTCGATGAAAGCATCCATTCGCTTGACGATACCCGCGCAGCCATCGAACTCGACAGTTGCCGCATCATCAACATCAAACCCGGGCGCGTAGGCGGTTTCACCGAATCAAAGCTCATCCACGATTATTGTGCCTCTATGAAGATCCCGGTATGGTGCGGCGGCATGCTCGAATCGGGGATCGGCAGGGCTGGCAACGTGGCGTTGGCTTCTCTTTCAAATTTCACCCTTCCGGGCGATATTTCGGCAAGCAAAAGGTATTACAAAGAAGATATCGTGGAGCCTGAATTTGTGGTCAATCCCGATGGTACCATGGACGTTCCCGTTAAACCGGGAATAGGGGTGGAGGTGAACATGCGTGCGCTCGACAACGTGACGGTTAGAAGCATTGCCCTGAAAATTTGACAAAAAATGCTTATTCCTTTAGCCCTGGTTTAGATCTGTAAAACTCCTGGTTGAAAATTCTTTATCTTTGCTAAAAGTCAATCACATTTTATGGTCATTTCCATCGCCCAGGCTGATTACATCAATGAATATAAAATTCATTTTTTATTCTCTGACGGTGTTGATCGAATTAGCGATTTTAGAGAGTTTTTATCAAAGGCAAAGAACCCACCAGAATCAAAGAAATTTATCTGACAGGAGGATTTTCTGTTGCCTCGCGGATGCAATCATTTACAATCTTCAGGATATTTTCCATCTTCGCAGGATCAGCTCTCTCAGCATCGTCCAATGGCGTGTGATATTCATCCGGAAATCCTGCATGAAAAGTTATGATTGGAACTTTCCGGGCGGTAAAAGGTCCGTAATCGCTTCCCGAATAGCCGGTAACATCCCAGAGTTCAAGCACAAAGGGTTTTTCCAGCTTTGAATTAATGGTTTTGGCAATGGTTCTCAGATCTTCATTGGCGGTCAAAGTCCCGATGCTGAGTTGCCTGCCGGCTTTATCCTCCGGTGCGCTACGCGAGATCATATCAAGATTTACAACAAGGAATAACCTGTCAGGGAGGATCCTGGAATTCCGGGAAAAATAATTACTCCCCAGTTTCCCTTTTTCTTCGCCGGTCCAGGCGGCAAAAATGATGTTACAGCGTGGTTTTTCCGCACATTTTGCCCAAACTTTTGCGAGGGCAAGCATCCCGGCAACACCGGAGGCGTTGTCGTCGGCGCCGTTGAAAACCTTGCCCTTTCTTACTCCAAGATGATCATAATGCGCGCCGACAATGATATTCCGTGTTGTGTCGCTACCGCGAATTATGCCAAGCACATTCCGGATGATGATCTCTTCGGATTTCATGGTAATTGAAAATCTGAGTTTTTTCCCCTGCATCGGCGCTGAGGCGGTAGAGAGGTTCAGTGCAGCCTTTTTTTCAAAGTCTGTCATATCAATCCCGGAACCGTCCAAAATCTGTAGGGTAGCGTCTTTTCCAGTCATAAAGCATGGAATTTGCAACTTCCCGGTATCGCCGGGTAAATAATGCCGGAAATTATCGTCATCATCTTCAGGTAAAGCGTTATTCAGAGCGTTGTTTAAAACTTTAGGATCAACATAAATCACTGCAAGGGCGCCATGTTTCTCAGCGGTTTTCAGTTTCTTTTTCAATGCAGCAAAATCTTCCCCAAAAGAGCTGCCAAGCTTTTTCCAGGCAGGGGAGGTTGTATCGGCGTTACCGGGATATCCATCCAGAATCATGACTATCCGGTTTCGGACGTCTATCCCCGCGTAGTCGTTATACCCTTTGCCTGGAGCTTCAATTCCATAGCCTGCATATATTACCATTGCTTCCGCTTCCCTGCCAAATGGAACAGGATCGGTTTTATAGTCGGCGCCGGGAGCGAAAAGGAGGAGAGATTCAGCATCGGAAGAATTCCGGATCAATGCCAGTGAAGATTTTTCAACCTGACATCGGATCATTTTGAAATTTTGCAAATATGTCAGGCAGGTTTTCCGCGAAAAACCTGAATCATTTTTCAAAGCCGCATCGCCATAAGGCATGACCCCGTTTACTTGCATCATGGAGGCAATGTAGTCAGCCGCCATCAATGCGCCATTGGTTCCGGTTTCGCGACCCTCCATCCAGTCGGAGGCGAGAAAAGAGATTATGCCTTGAAAGTCATTTTCCACAGGAGCCGGAACAGCGTTGGATGTACTTTGTGCTGTAAGGGTTGTGAGCGCCCTCCCAAAAAAAAGGATAAAAATGAATAATCTTCTCATGAGAAATAAATATAGATTAAAACGAATGAAATTCTCCCTCATTGAGTCCACTCCGAAAAGTGGTTATAAAAATCATAGTTTGGCTAAAGCCTGGTATATCAGCAACTTGAATTGCCACGACCTTAAGGTCGTGGCAATTGATAAACAGATAGTTACTGGACTTTAGTCCAAATTGTTTACTTTTCGGAGAAGGCTCCTGATTTAATGGTTAACGTTTAATGATCTTCCCCATTGCCATCAGGTGAACGATATTGAAATTTGGTTCCAGCAAAAGCAAATCAGCGTCGCAACCTTCGCGAATGCGACCTTTACCTGCTAATTTCAAAATATCCGCCGGGTTTGAGGTGGCAACTTTCAACGCAATATCCAGTGGAATCTGATCTTCCAGAACAGATTCTTTAATCTCCCGCAAAATAGATGAAGGAAGTCCCATGTCAATTTTCACCAGTCTTCCTTCCGAATCGAAACATGGAAGAGAGCCGCATCCGTCGGATGTAAATGTAATATGCTCGATTGGTACGCCAGCTTTGAGGAGTTGTTTCAGCGCCACTGATGGTTTTATCTCACAATCGGGGTCATAAGGATAGGAACTGGCGGTAATATCGAGATAGCCTTTTTTCCCATATTCTTTGGCGTCTTCAAAAATGTAAGGATTTCGGTTGCAATGGGTGGGTACGAACTGCTTGTAGCCCATTTCGGTAGTGGCAACTACATCGTGTAATGGTCTGAAAGGATCTTTGGCGTCTCCCATGTGTATATTAACGATTCCGGCTTTGCCGCCTATCATTCCTGCAACTCGCGCATGGGCTGTAATCCGCGCCAATTCAGCCACTGACGGCACTGAAGAACGGTGGTCGGAAATGGCTATTTCACCAACCCCGATGATCTCTTCGAACAGAGCGATATCTTTCGCGATATCGCCTGTGATGGTGGGCGCCGGAACCTGGTATGCTCCAGTGTACATCCATGCGGAAACGCCAAGAGCCCGTAGCGTTTTGACCTTCATCAGCACACTTTCAACAGTTCGGGTTATACCGTCGGTGCCAAGACATCCGATTACAGTGGTAACGCCGCCATCGAACATCATACTCAATTGGAGTTCGGGCATCCGGCTGGCAGGACCGCCTTCGCCTCCTCCGCCGGTAATATGGACGTGGCTGTCAATAATGCCGGGAACAAGCCAGAGTCCGGTGCAATCAATGATATCCACCTCCGTTCCTACAGGAGGTTCAAGATGATCGGCAATTGAGAGGATGCTTTTTCCACCCGTAAGAACATCCTTTATTCCGAGGAACTCCGGACGAAAAATTTGTGCATTTTTAAAAAGTGTCAGCATGATATTTGATTTTGCTGCAAATTTGAGAAAAAATGATGTTTGTTCCTGTCAGAGGTAGTTAATTTTTTAACTTCGCATGAACAATCGGTTTCTTCGAACCAGGCAATTTCACAGGTTATATAAAAAACGTCAGCCCCTCAGGCTCAATTGAATAATGATGAACAAATTCTCCCCACAACTAATCGCCCTATTAGTCCTTCTTTCGTTCAATTCTTACAGTCAATCATTGCCTGCCGGCAACCTTGTAATTGTTGGAGGAGGACTTGATCCTACCAACAAAAGTGTTTACAACGAACTGATCGAACTTGCCGGAGGAACAGAAAAAGCCTCTTTCGCAGTAATACCCTCAGCGAGCGGCGTAGCGATGCAGTCGTATATGAGTTTCCGGAATATCCTGATTTCATATCGGATAAAACCTGAAAACATTCACCTGATTAATGTTGCCATGATTGACGATGACAGCACAAAAGCTGTAAATGAATCGGAATGGAAAAGCAACGGAAACGACTCCAGCCTTGCCCGCATTGTAAGATCGTGTTCGGCTGTGTGGTTTACAGGCGGCGACCAGAGCCGAACGATGAAAACACTGCTCATGCCTGATGGCAGTAAAACGGCTGTTCTTGAAGCCGTTTGGGATGTATTCCGTTCAGGCGGCGTAGTGGGCGGCACAAGCGCCGGCGCTGCCATTATGAGCGAGGCTATGATTGGCGGAGGCAATAGCCTGGCAGCGCTCACTCATGGCGTTATTAATGATTTTAGTGGAGATGATTTTCCTGAAAGCGCGGGCGTGATGATGTCGCCGGGTTTAGGGTTTTTTCCTTATGGAATCGTAGATCAGCATTTTAATCAAAGAGCCCGGATCGGACGGCTCATAGTTGCGCTTATGAATGAAAAAAACAGGTTTACCTTGGGATTTGGCGTTGATGAGAACACAGCGCTGATCTATCTTGGGAAGCAAAACCTTGTGAAAGTTGCCGGCGCTTCGAGCGTTACTATCATCAAAACCGCCGAAGCCGGAATTTCTTACATTCAGAACCTGCCGGAAATTAAAAACCTTCTGGTCAGTTCATTGGATAATGGCGACACGTTTGACCCAGTAACAGGGATAATTACTCCCACCGGCGATAAAAAATCTACGCGAGGAAATGAATACTACAATGTTGAAAATCCGGGACAGGCAGGAATTTTCTCCAGCCATTCCGCCAGTTTCCATGACCTGATTACAGTAAATCTGATAGATAATAAGGGAGCCGATACTGTTCATAACCTCAGTTTTTTTAATGACAGTTCAGGATTTATTGTCACATTATCCAAAATCCCAATAAGCGCTGGTTTTTATTGCGACCGGCAAAACGAGGGCGACCGATATACAGTGACAAATATCAGGATGGATGTCAGCCCTGTTCATATTTCAATAACGCCTTTAATAAAAAAAGAATACTAACCAAAGTCAAAACCCATGAAAAAAACGTACTTTTTGTTGTTGCTGTTTACTGTTATTTTGCAGAGACTAACTGCGCAGGACATCCCGGTGAGCGGGATAATTACATCGTCGGACGACAACTCGCCTCTTCCCGGAGTTACCATCCTGATCAAGGGAACTACTCAGGGAACCACTTCCGACATCAACGGAAAATATTCACTTCTTTCGCCAGCCAAAGGAGTTCTGGTTTATTCTTATGTCGGCATGCAGACACAGGAAATTTCCGTGAACAACCACAAGGTAATCAACATGAAGATGACCGACCAGGACATTCCGCTTGGCGAGCTGGTTGTTGTGGGATATAGCGCTACCAGCAAAAAACTGATTTCAAGTTCAATAGAAACAGTTAATGAGGATGAAATCAAAAATATCCCAATCCGAACTCTTGATGGGGTTCTTCAAGGTCAAACTGCCGGACTCACGGTAATTACGCAATCGGGCACCCCCGGCGGTCAGAACATGATAAAACTCAGGGGAGGCAGTTCCATCAATGCAAGTAACCAACCCCTGATCGTTATTGACGGGATTCCTGCAATTACAGGGCAATATTCCCAGGTAGGCATGAGTGGACAGGAAATTAATGCAATGAGCGATATAAACCCAAATGATATCGAAACAATGACCATTCTCAAAGATGCTTCCGCCACTTCGGTATATGGCGCGCGGGCTTCCAACGGAGTAATTCTTATCACTACCAAAAAAGGAAGCCGCGACAAAACTGATGTATCGCTGAACCTCAGCTATGGTTGGCAAACTTTACCCAAAGACAGGATAATTCCAATGATGAGCGCTGATGATTGGAATGCCTACAAGGGAACCAATGTTCAGGGAATCAATACCGACTGGATGAGCGAGATATTGCAAACGGCGCCCACGGCGAATACCGAAATTTCTGTCAGCAGCGGCAGCGACAAATTCAGGCTCTTCATATCCGGTAACTATTATGACCAGGATGGCGTTGTGAAAGGAACATCATTTCAGCGTTACAGCGGACGCATCAACGCGGACTATAAGATTTTGCCCAACCTCACTATAGGAGGCGGAGTTGGCATCACATACTCAAAAAATGCCAGGGTTGAAGGCGACGCTACCCTCAACGGTCCGTTGCCTAATGCAATGTCAATTCCTGCTATTTACCCGGTTTATGATACCAACGGACAATACGACGAGTCAATGTTTTACGCAAACCCTGTAGCCATTGCTAAAAATTCGATTAATAATGCATTTACCAACCGCACTGCGGGAAATGCCTACGTAGAATATAAGTTCCTGGACGGGTTTACTTTCACCTCAAAATTCGGGATTGATATATATAATCTAAGGGAACATAGTTACGATCCAACAACCACCCGTCAGGGCAAAAAATACAACGGGTTGGGGATTGAAGGGACCAGTTATACCAGTAATCTTACAACCAACAATGTGCTCCAGTATATCACGGATATTAAAGAAAACCATAATATTGATATCCTGATCGGCCAAAGTTTTGAGAAATATTGCAACCGGACCACCTATATTGAAGGCATTAATTTTCCGAACGATAATCTCCAGTACATGACTTCCGCCGGTCTCATTCGCGCCGCTTCTGCTACAGCCCTCGACCGGGTTCTGAATTCCTTCTTCGGACAAATCAAATACAATTATAAATTCAAATACATCTTTACCCTCACTGCCCGTGCCGATGGTTCCTCCAAATTCGGGGAAAACAACAAGTACGGTTATTTCCCTTCAGGCTCTTTTGCATGGCGGATGTCGGAAGAACCGTTCCTTAAAAAAGTAAAATGGATTAATGAGCTCAAAATCAGAGCCATTTATGGATATACAGGGAATGATGGCATTGATGATTTCGCCTCACTCGGTCTTTACCAAGCCGGTTACAACTATGGTGGCGGTTCAGGTATCGCACCTATCCAGTTACCCAATCCCGACCTGAAATGGGAATCCACCGCTCAAACCGGACTGGGTTTTGACATATCATTATTTAAAAGCAGGGTTAACATGAATTTTGACGTCTATTACAATCATACCAAGGATCTTCTGCTTCAAAGACCGATCCCTTCCTCGTCAGGATTTTATGTGATCTCATCAAACATCGGGCAACTTGAAAACAAAGGGCTTGAGGTTGTGCTGAATACAGTGAATATTGACAAGGCATTCACCTGGACCTCCTCCCTCAATTTTGCGACGAACCGCAACAAGGTACTGAGCCTTTATGAAGACCAGCCAATACCTCCGCAAGGACGTGGCGGAAACGCTGTCCAGGTCGGGGAACCTATTGGCATTTTCATTGGATACAAATGTCTTGGCGTTGATCCAACTACCGGCAACCTGGTTTATGAAGACCTAAACGGCGATGGAACCATCAACGACGCTGACCTTACAAAGACTGGCGACCCGAACCCGGATTTCACAGCGGGGTTCACCAATGTTTTCGGGTACAAATCTTTTGAACTTTCCATTTTTCTCCAGGCTGTTTATGGAAATGAAATTTTCAACGGAACGCTGATCTACCTGGAATCCGGAACCGGCGAGGACAACCAGACGGCACGGATGAATGGCCGGTGGCAAAAGCCAGGCGACATCACTCAGTTCCCCAGAGTAGGTGATTCATATAAATCATCAAGGTTTATTGAAGATGGTTCTTTCCTCAGGGTGAAGAATATCACGCTTAGCTACAACTTCAATAAAAAATGGATCAAACATATCGGTATGAAGTCAGCCAAAGTATTCGGCGCCATCCAGAACCTATTCACCTTCACCAATTATACCGGTATGGACCCTGAGGTAAACTATTACGGCGGTTCCAGCAACATCATTATCGGAACCGACTTCTTTACCTACCCGCAATCGCGCACAATTCTGGTTGGTTTAAACTTTGTTTTTTAACCTGTAACGCTAAAAAAGATGAAAAAAATATCATATTTAATACTTGTTCTTGCACTTGCGACAATCTCATGTAACAAGATGCTCGATGTTCAGCCGACAGATTACATCTCAGTTGAACAAGCCTTCAAGGATAAAGCCGGCGTGGAAAAGGCCATCACCGGAGCCTATTATTCCCTGCATGATGCCGGCAATTACGGACGAAACCATGTAATTGTTGAAGATCTTGCCGCCGATAATCTTGCCTGGACAGGAACTACACGCGATTATCAACAGATTGCCGAAAATAAGATTGCCGCCGACAATGCGGTTATTGACGGGATATGGACGTCCAATTACGATTGTATAAACCGTGTTAACAACGTGCTTTTTCGCATTGCCGATATTGAGATGACTGCTGATGAACGGAACATGTACGCCGGGGATGCGCTTTTTCTCAGGGCGTTATCTCATTTCAACCTGTTATGCTATTTCGGTGGAATTCCAATTAAAATCCAGCCAACGCTTGACCTCAGTTCGATCAACCAGGCTCGCAACTCCGTAATCAATGTTTATGAACAGATTGTTACCGATCTGGTAATCGCCGAAAAAATCCTCCCTGCCAAAAGGTCGTTGGGACGTGCGAGCGCTTTCAGCGCATCCGCTTTGCTCGCGAGAGTTTATTTATCCCTGTTCCAATACACCAACGATCCTGGAGTTGCAGCGCTTGCCAAAGAGAGGGCTGATACTGTTATCATAAAAGGAGAATACAACCTGGCGCCGAAATATTCCGATCTGTTCAACGGAAATCAAACGGAATCCATTTTCGAGGTTATATTTGACGCTCAGAATTACAACCGGCTCGCCCAGTATTTCTTCCCGGTCAGCCTTACATGCCGTTATGAGGTTTCACCTCCCGCTGCATTTGTCGGTAGTTTCCAGGCTACAGATACTGTCAGGTTTAATGCTTCCGTCGCATTTGATGTAAAGAATCTTCCTTATGGAATCAAATACAAAGACTTCACATCGGGAACCGACCGGGTTTATGTGCTTCGCCTTGCCGAAATGTATATGATCCGCGCCGAGGCGCAGGCTTATTCAAACGGAAACATTGAAGATATACGTAGTGATATCAATGTTTTACGCACGAGGGCGGGATTACCACCCACTACCGCAACCACTTATGACGAACTGAAACTGGCAATTGAAAGCGAACGCAGGCATGAGTTTGCTTTTGAAAGTCAAAGATGGTCTGATCTTGTCAGAACAAAAAGAGCTGCCGCAGTACTGGGAATAGATGAGAAATATACACTTTTCCCGATACCGCTCAGCGAGATTCAGACAAATACACTGATGACTCAAAATCCAGGCTATTGATCATTTTTTAAACTTTTAATGTAAAAAACCATGAAAAGAAATCTGTTATATATCATATCGCTTCTGTTAATCATTACACTTGGGACAGGATGCAAAAAAAAGGACATGGGAACTCCGGCTGCCAGTACTATTGCCTATTTTAGTTTCGTTGCCAATAACGAGGGATACGCGCCGTGCGAAGTCGAATTTACCAATTTATCCCTGAATTCATTAGGATATTCGTGGGATTTCGGGAATGGCATGACCTCGACCGAAACCAACCCCAAGACCAGTTTTTCAACGCCGGGCTTGTACAATGTCAAACTTACATGTACGGCGGTAAATTCAGTGTATTATAATAAGGCGGATACAACAATATCCGTGATGGTTAAAGATCGGCTTGCAGGCTTGACGCAAGTACTTTATTATACTTCCCGCGGAGCATTGGTTGGCAATGGACATCTGGTAATTCTTGACGACAATCCGCCGCAGAGACAGGATTTCGTAGAAGCCGACATGTCGAGACCTTATGGAATAGCAGTTGATACGGCTCATCGTAAAGTTTACATTACCGATTATCTAAATCAGGCAATTTACCGGTATAATCCAGATGGAAAAAATGGACAGAAAATTCTGGACGCAGCAGTACCCGGACAGGAAATTGTTGGAGATGCCGAAGCCATTTTTGTCCTGGGCGATAAAATTTACTGGGGGCGCACAGGCGGGATCTACCGTGCTAACCTGGATGGCTCCAATCCCGAATTATTCATCGCTATGAATGGCGGCGCCACTGAACCTCAATACCCGATTGATATGCAATACGATCCAGTTTCCAATAAGATTTATCTTGTTAATGATAAAACGGATTACCTCGGCGGCTTCTGGTCGGTGAATTTTGATGGAACGAATTTCACTCAGATTGCTTTCGACGCTCCCGGAACATCTGATGTTGACGGAACAGCCCTGGAGATGGATTTCACGAACGGTAAAGCCTATCTGGTTCTTTATGGCGCGGCAGGAACCGTCGCTCCCGAAAATGGAATTTACGTATGCAACCTCGATGGCACAAGCCTTACAAAGATCGGCGATTATGGCGTCAAAGCCACTTGGGGCATTACTCTCGACAATAAGCGGAACAAACTCTTCTGGGGGTATAAAATGTC
The DNA here is from genome assembly GCA_037131145.1 of Bacteroidota bacterium. GTDB lineage: Bacteria > Bacteroidota > Bacteroidia > Bacteroidales > FEN-979 > CAIVAT01. The sequence continues at coordinate 19,767 of JBAXRP010000013.1, read as the reverse complement.
AAACTCTGATCCCGACGGTAAGATTATAAGGGCAAACCTCGACGGTTCAAATCCGGAGGACTGGCTTACTGGTGTGAGTCCACATGCAATGCAGGCAGTTTGGATAAAACTGTAATATTGATAAGTCTGCTCAGAAAAGTGGTTTGAATAAACAACATTTGGCTAAAGCCCAAAATCAATAGTTTTATACTGGACTCAAGAATGGATAGGAAGTTTTGAGATTACAAGAAAGATGGATCAAATTGGATAACCCTTGCAACAGGAGAATTTTACCCTGATATCCTAATTGACGCTTGTCAACTATACAGACCTGTTCTTGAAATTTTCGGACAGTTGTTAAAGTCGTCAGAAAGTTCTCAAAGGCTATTCCTTGGAACAACAGAAGTCAAACAACCCTGGATGCGAATTCAATTGGCTCGGGTTTTTAAAAAATATGTAAGTCCCACTACTCCAGTAGAAATGCTTAAAAAGAAAGGCAGCGCGAAATGGATTTGTGAACAATTTGGCAAAGGATTTCGGACAATATCAGAGGTGCAAAAAGCCTTTTATTCCAGACCAATGCCGGATGAGGCATTATGCGCCATCCTTTGGGAGTACAAAGATCGAGGGAAAAAAGGATATGATTTGACTGAAAGGATGTTTGAATTATTACGATTGAAATTTCCTGATTATAAATTGGAAGGTCCAGAAAGATCTGGTAGAGACATACTTTTAGGAGAAATATTTCCTGATTATCCGAAACCAAACAGACCAGCTGACTTTATTATAAAAAAGGATGGTGTAATTCTGGCAGTGGGATTCGCCAGATATGATTCAGACAGGGGAGGATCGCAGGAAGACGATAGAACCGGAGGATATCACCATGCATCGAGAGAGCTATTAGAATATGCTCAAGGTAAAGAACTTAGGACAAAGGTTATTTTCGTAAATGATGGACCGGGTTTATTGCTGGGGTCAATGTGGGATGATTATAGCTACCTTGAAGAGGTATCGGACGATATTTTAGTTGTAACTTTGAGAATGATAGTTGATAGGATTACTGAAGACTGGTTAAATCATTAATAAAATGGCAACAGGCGTAACATTTATAAAGTGGACACAGGAGACTCATATAATTAATGATGAGGTATTTACAGGCGACTATAAATACGAGTTAAAATATGATGGTAAATCCGATGAAAAGGAAATAATAAATCTGGGACAAAAAAATGAATATGAACTAATCCTTGGAGGCGATCATATCAATAATTTATACTTTGGAGATAATTTGGATGTAATGAGTTCTCTCATTCATCAAAGAAAGCTCAAAGGAAAAGTTAAGTTAGTCTATATTGACCCACCATATGGGACAAATAGTGTATTTCAATCAAGACATCAAAAGGATTCCTACAAAGACGATTTGGTAGGAAGTCATTTTATAGAATTTATCAGAAGGAGGCTTATATTAATTCGTGAACTATTAACTGAGGATGGTTCTATCTATTTGCACCTTGATGGGAATATGACTTTCCAGATTAAAGTAATTATGGATGAAATATTTGGCGCTAAAAATTTTAGGGGTTTTATTACTCGTAAAAAATGTAGCAATAAAAACTCGACTCGAAAAACGTATGGAAATATTTCTGATTACATAATTTTTTATTCTAAAAGTGATAATTACACATGGCACAGAGCAACCGATGCGTGGACTGATGAAAAAATCTTAAAAGAATATCCTTGTATTGATAAAGAAAGTGGTCGTAGGTATAAGAAGGTACCTATACATGCCCCTGGTTTAAGAAATGGAGAAACAGGGAAGAAATGGAGGGGTATGTTTCCTCCAATAGGTAAACACTGGCAATATACACCTGAAAAATTAGACGAATTTGACGCTAAGGGAGAAATTTATTGGTCTCCAACCGGAAATCCAAGAAGGAAAGTGTTTTTAGATGAAGATAAAGGCATTCCGGTTCAAGACATTTGGCTTGATGTTCAAGATTCATTAAATCAAAGTATTAAAATTACAGGTTATCCTACAGAGAAGAATCCATATTTACTTGAAAGAATTATAAAAGCATCATCAAACGTAGGGGATTTAGTATTGGATTGTTTTTCGGGTTCTGGTACGACTCTTGATTTAGCTGAACAATTTGGCAGAAAGTGGATTGGTATAGATAATAGTTCGGAAGCAATTAGTAATATTTTTAAGCGTTTCTATGCAGGCTTAGAAGAAATGGGAGATTATGTAAATAAAATTAATTCCCCCAGTGTTTCAAGTTATATTCAATCGACACTTTTTGAGCCTGATGAGAAATATAATTCCAATCTAAAAGAAAGAAGAAACTTTAATTTTTTTACTGACAAACGATTTAAAGAAATCATTTTAGAAATAATTGACGAATATCAGGAATTATGAAAGCAACTGTTCACTATCAGGGATCATACTCAATGCGAGTTTCAGAGCGCTTTGCAAGCTCGGCTCTCGCTGGTAAAATTCGTAACGAGCAATAGGGAATCGTCCACGATTGCCTTTTTATTGAAGGCAATAAAAAGTGGCCGCCTCAAACCAATGAGACGGCCACTTTTTTGTTTGTCTGACCTGTTAACCTATTCAGCAGGATATATTATTTGATCCGCAACATTTTATTTGATTTCACCTGGTCATTAAACCTGAGGGTGTAGTAATAAATTCCGCCGGGTAAATCTTTTGAATTGAAATCAATTGTGTGCGTACCTCTGGTTTGATTTGAATTCACCAGAGTAGCAACTTCATTTCCCAGAACATTATAAACTTTTAAACTTACAAATCCTGCCTCTGGCAACTGATAGCTGATTGTGGTTGAATGGTTGAACGGATTGGGTTGATTTTGTCCAAGGTTCAATCTATTTACAGAAGATTCAATATCATTCACAGATGTGATCAATGACTGATACTTTAGCGCCGCTGCCGAAATATTGGATAACATCGCTTGCTCATTAGCTCCGAGCGCCAGTGCGTAATAAACATTAAAAGATCCTCCCGGAGCCGTTACAATCGGCAACTGCGCAGTAATTGTAACTGGTCCGTCAACAGTATTTGAAACATACTGAGGTTGCAACGCCCCATGATTCATCCAGTTCCAATAACTGCTGTCAACAGAATAACCATCATACCATTCAAAGGAATAGAGAGACGACAATGAAGCTGAGAGGAGTTTCATTCCCATGTTCACCTGATTACCTCTGTGAAACCGGATAACTCCCGCCGCACTGTTGTATGTAACGGTATCAAATCCATACTCCTGGTTTATTTCAGGAATTATATCCAAACCCGCCGATGCATTCATGGCGTCAGTTTGCATATTCTTTATATTGAATTTTACAATTGTGTAACTTCCGTTATTCCATCCGTAGGCATTCAAAGTTACATTTACGTCGGGAGGTAACGATGAATAGGAGTTGTCGTAAGCGCCGTAGATTTCAAAATCACTCAATGACGGATTGGCGACCAAAACGGTTGGTTCCAACTGTTCTGCATCATTTGTATAATCGAATACAGATGTTTTCGAAGTTTCAACAAGTATGGAGGCGCGCTGCAAGTGCCTTTTGCCATCAGGAGTTAACAGCCGTATTCTTCCATATTGGCTTATGTCAACACTCAAAGCGCCGGTATTAAAAATTGCCTGCGAATAGCTATTCAGGATGAAAAGCAGAGCCAGCACATTAAAAAGTAAGATTTTTTTCATGGGTTTGTGGTTTTTAGTTTGACTTTTGTTTATACAAATGTAAAAGTATTTCAAAGATGAATGGAAAAAAATTATCGTTCAATGTTATCTAAATAAAAATGAAAACATTCAAATCAAAAAATGACAACGTTAAAAAAATAAATAAATTTGTAGATTCTCCCTTTATCCACTTTACGATACTGCCAATGGAAAAGAAAAAGATTCCGCACACCCTGATTATTGTCTCCATAATCCTGATAATATTTTTAATACTTACGTGGATCATCCCGGCTGGCGAGTTTCAGCGGCATGAATATAACGGTCGCCAGGTTGTTGTTCCGGGAACATATCACCATGTGGACCCTCATCCGCAGGGAATGATGGACCTTTTCACGGCGCCAATCAGGGGGATGATATCTGCCGCACAGATCATTGCTTTTGTGTTGCTGATTGGCGGCGCATTCGGTATTGTCAATAAAACAGGGGCGATCAACGCCGGACTGGCAGGGATACTCGACGCCACGCGAAAAAAACCGGCAATAAAGAAATTCATCATTCCCATCATCATGTTTCTCTTTTCCCTCGCAGGCGCCTCGTTTGGTATGTGCGAGGAGGTAATGGTCTTTATTCTGATCACCATCCCGCTCGCAATTGCCATGGGGTATGATTCTCTTACCGGAATTGCAATGCCGTTTATTGGCGCTGCCTCTGGCTTTGCAGGCGCTTTCAGCAATCCCTTTACTATTGGCATCGCTCAGGGCATCGCAGAAATTCCGGTGTTCAGCGGATGGGAGTACCGATTGATCGTATGGCTTATATTAATGACCGCTGCAATTGTCTTTGTGATGCTCTATGCCAAAAGGATCGAGCGGAATCCCAAACGAAGCCTAGTTTATGAAATAGACAGCAAAAGAGACCTTACATCTTTCCATAACGCAGAAGACCTTGCCTTCACACTTAAAAGAAAACTGGTACTCGTAATCTTCTTCTCTGCCATCATTATGCTCATTGTCGGAGTAAACATCTGGGACTGGTATATCAATGAAATTGCAGCATTGTTTGTTGCCATGGGTCTTCTTACCGCTCTCTTTTTTCGGCTTCCATCAAATACTGCTGTCGGGGCTTTTCTTGAAGGCGCCCGCGACATGATGACGGCCGCTTTCGTTATCGGGCTGTCCCGTGGAATGCTAATCGTGGCAACCGATGGAAAAATCATTGACACTATCCTTAATGGCATTGCCGGGACCATGGATTATTTCCCCAGGGTCGTCTCAGTCCAGATGATGTTCTTCTTCCAGGGCTTTATGAATTTCTTTGTCCCTTCAGGATCCGGACAGGCAGCTCTTACAATGCCCTTAATGTCGCCGCTGAGCGACCTGATCGGCATTACCCGCCAAACCGCTGTACTTGCTTACCAACTGGGCGACGGCTTATTTACAAACATATTTCCTACAAGCGGCGTAACCATGGGTATCCTTGCAATCGGAAATATCCCTTATGACAAATGGCTCAAGTTTATATTCCCGTTGTCCATCATTTTTTTGATACTTGGTTGTCTGCTGCTGATACCGCCGGTTTTGCTGTTTACATATCATTGAAATGGATTATATAGAGATCGAGATCATCTCCACCGCACGACCGGGTTTGATCCTCTGCAAAGATTTTAGTGAAAAACATGATGGAACGATTTGGATAAAGAACGATGCGCTAATTGAAAGTACGTTTGATTATACGTTACATAATATTGCAACATAACCCTTATGCGGGAAACTGTATTAAATATTCTTTGTCTGGAAGATAACCCTGACGATGCCGAATTAGTTCGGTACAGGCTTAAAAAAGAGGGATATAAGATGCAATTTGTTATTGTGTCAACCAAAAAGGAATATCTTGATAAGATTAACGCAGTCACTTTTGATTTGATCCTTTGCGACTATAATTTACCGGGATATTCCGGGATGACTGCTTTGCAGCATGCCAGGCAGATTTGCCCTGATGTGCCGTTTATTTGTGTATCGGGAACAATCGGAGAATATCTCGCGGTGGAATTGCTTAAACAGGGCGCGTCCGACTATGTGATGAAAGATCAGTTAGATAAGCTTCCTTTTGCTGTACGTCGGGCGCTCAAAGAAGTACAGGAACAAACTGCCCGTCATAATGCGGAAAATGAACTGCGAAAGCTCTCTCAGGCTGTGCAGCAAAGCCCAGTTTCCATAATTATTACGAATGAACATGGAGAGATAGAATATGTTAATCCCAAAACCACAGAATTAACCGGCTACTCCAGCGAAGAGTTGATTGGCAAAAAACCTCGGATATTCAGCTCTGGCGAAAAGCCTGAGGAAGATTATCAAAATTTGTGGAAAACTGTTAGTTCAGGGAGCGAATGGCGGGGTGAATTTCACAATAAAAAGAAAAATGGTGAGCTTTATTGGGAAGCTGCATCCATATCTCCTATTTTGGATCATGAAGGAAAAATTACTAATTACCTTGCCGTAAAGGAAAATATTACCGAACGGAAAGAATTTATCATTGAATTAGTAAAAGCCAAAGCTAAAGCCGAATCCGGCGACCGGCTTAAAACAGCTTTTATGAACAATATCTCCCACGAAATTCGCACTCCCCTGAATCATATACTCGGATTTGGTCAAATGGTGATTGAACCTAATCTTTCTCAGGAAGAAAAAAAAGAGTGTTTTGAAATTTTAAATGCCGGTTGCGACCGCCTGATGAATACAATTAACGATTATATGGATATTTCTCTTATCACTTCGGGAAATATGGAGGTTCATAAAAGATTATTTGCCCTCCGCAATTTACTCGAAGAAATTTATGACAAGTTTCTTAAAATAGCTCAAACTAACAGATTGGCTTTAAGTATTCAAACGCAAACGGCTGAAAATATATTGCAAATAAATTCCGACCAGGATTTGTTGCGCAAGGCGTTACGGCATTTGTTAAACAATGCTATAAAATTTACCAAAGAGGGTTCCGTTTCGTTTGGTTTTGAAAGAAAAGGAAGTGAACTTGAATTTTTTGTTATAGATACGGGAGTTGGAATAAACACAGATGTTCAGGCACATATCTTCGACAAATTTACACAGGAAAACGCATCAAATACCCGCGGTTACGAAGGCAGCGGGCTGGGATTGTCAATTGTCAGAGGAATTGTGGAACTATTAGGTGGTCGCATCTGGCTTAAATCGGCAAAAGGCGAAGGATCATCGTTCTTTTTTTCTATTCCAGTTGAAACGGCTGACGCCGGAAAATGACTATCAGCTACCTTCCAGCTTTATAGATGAAACCTTCATTTCATTGTCAATGGCGTCATAAGGGATATAAAAGTAAAATGTTGATCCGATTCCTTTCTCCGATTCTACCTGGATTTCTCCACCCAGTAATCGCGCAATACCTTGTGCAATGGACAAGCCTAATCCGCTGCCTTCATAGCCCCGCGTATTCAATACCTCTTCCTGAACAAAATTTTCAAAGATACGGGCTTGAGCGTCCTTGCTAATCCCATTCCCGGTATCAGTTACAAAAAATTCCAATAACCCGGTTTTTATGATATAACCAAATGTAATCTCTCCAGTATTGGTAAATTTAACTGCATTGTCTAATAAATGAGATAATGCTTTTGGAATTAGTTCATTATCAGAATATAAAATAATATCATCCGCTTTTTCAGGGATAATCAAACGCAGAATAAGGTTTTTAACCGTACACAAAGGCTCGACCTGTTCGTAAATTTGATGAAGAATTTTTTGCAGGTTAAAAGGTTTCCTGTGTATCTCCATATTTCCCGAAGCGATTAATGAAATATCCATGTAGCTCGTTATTGTATTGATCAAACGATTGCTACTGGCATTAATAAAAGTATAAAACTGCTGCTTTTCTTCACCAGTGAAATCAGGTTGTATTATCAAGCTGCTAAAACCGATAATTCCATTTAACGGAGTTCGTATTTCGTGGGAAATGTTGTGCATGAAAGCTGTTTTCAGGCGATTTCCGGCTTCGGCTTTTTCTTTGGCTCCTTCAAGATTGGTAATCAATTGTTTCAATGGAGTTATATCTTCTTTTACGGCAAGGAAATCGGTGATCCTTCCCTCGGTGTCAAGAATTGGCGAAATTGAGGCAGATTCCCAGTATAATTCACCGTTTTTCTTTTTATTGTGTAGTTCACCACGCCATTCTTTGCCTGAAATGATTGTATCCCAAAGGTTTTTATAAGTCTCGGCAGGCGTTTCACCTGACTGAAAAAGGCGCGAGTTTTTGCCAAGTAGCTCATCAATTGAATAACCGGTTATTTCAGAAACTTTGGGGTTTCCATAGATAATATTGCCATCAAGATTGGTTATTACAATAGAAACGGGACTTTGTTCCACAGCGCGGGTTAATTTTATTAATTCCTTTTCAGCCTGCTTCCGCTCGGTAATGTCGGCAAACGACGCCAATAAGCAGAATGGCTGCCCTTCGGCATTTGTAACCAGGCTTGCTTCTATATGAACATCGAAAAGCGATCCATCCCTGCTTTGTGCCACCATCTCTCCAGACCAACCTCCTCGTTCGAGTAATATTTCCATGATTTCAGAATAATCTTCATCCATCTGCCAAAAGCTCGCAGGCGATTTTCCAAGCATTTCTTCCAGATTAGCATATCTCCATAATTTCAGGAATGCCGGATTCGCATAGTTAAGATTTCCCGTCAGATCGGAGATTGCAATCGGATTAATTGCCGACTCAATTGCCCAATCCTTTATCCTCAGAGACTCTTCCGCCCGTTTCCGTTCGGTGATATCCCGACAGATGACGTATGCGCCGGTATAATTTCCTGAACTATTGTATTTGAATTTAGCGTTATCTTCGCGCCAGATAAAATGTCCTGCTGTGTGTTTAACCCTGTAGGAGTATGTTAATCCGCTCTTTTTTAATTCAATCGCTTTGAATATTTCGGCAAAAACAGCATCTCTGTCATCCGGATGAATCATCGAATATATACCTTCGGGAGTTCGATTTAGTTGAACAATATCGTCTATGCCAAGTTGTTTTAGATAAGCTGGCGAAGCATATTGAGTTATGTTATCAGCTCCAAAAAGTATAATTCCATCTGAAGTATTCTCGGCAATAAGCCGGTATTTTTCTTCGCTTTCCTGAAGCGCATCTTCTACATGTTTGAGGTCGGTAATGTCTGTTAATGAAGTAACCCGGACTATTCTTCCTTTATAGTGCATCATCTTTCCGCGTAAAAAGCAAGGAAATGTTGTACCATCTTTTTTCAAAGCAATTGCCTTGTAGGGTTCTTCAAAGCCTGAAAGCATATTCTTCATCACCATATCTCTGTCTTCGGGCACAATCCAATCTGTTCCGTATTTGCCAATAGCTTCTTCGGAAGTGTACCCAAACATATTTTCCGCAGTTTGATTTTGCTCAATACAAAGACCTTTTTCAGAGAAGAAGATTGCTTCAAAAGCGGCTTCACAGAATCCGCGATACTTTACCCGGCTCTCTTCAACTTCCTCGCCGGACTGCTTCAAATCAGCAATCTGCATTTTCAGTTGCAAATTATTAAAAGCATTTTCCGACCATTCGGCCGTATATGAATCAAGCATTTTCAATACTTTGGTAAACTGTTCAACCGACATCACGGGAACTTCTTTCATCGCCTCAATAAAATCATTTCTGTTTGTCCCAATTTCATTGGCATATTGCATCATTTGTTGTTCGTCCAATTCTTTATTCCTTACTTGCCCGATTACCCAGTTTGCAATATGTTGGCCTCCAACTGTAATTTTTGTAAAGGCGCCTTGCAAACCACAACTCTGACACGGCAGAACAAGGTAACCTGAAGAACTACCATTACTGCGCATGTCATCTGTAAGAAAACAGTTGGCGCTTCCTTTTTTTGTCTTTCGGATAATGTCATTGCACAACCGGCAAAAGTTACTGGGTGCGGTAATCGGCGCACCATCAGGAAAAGTAATAATTGAAGCTACACCGGTAGCGTCAGAAAATAAATCCTGCATTCGTTGGATATTCCTAAGATCGAAAATGTTGGCAAACTCAATTTCATTCGATTTTTCGGTCTTGAATTTGATTTTTTCCTCTTTCTCCATCATACTACTCCCATTCTTTAGTCCAATGTAATCACTTTTATAATTTATATATCACGTTACAGTAAATATATATTCAAAACGGGATAGAGTTGCGCATTAAAAAATTACATGTCCCAATTTTAAAGTTCCAAATCCCATCGGAAAAACCATGGAGAGTCAAGATTTAAAAAGCTATGAAAGCAAGGCTTTGGAATTTGATACCTGGAATTTGGGACTTGGAATTTGCGATCAAAATGTTATAATTTAGCCCGTTTGTAATATATATGAGTGTTTTTGAAGGAAATGCGTTTATGTTATAAAAAAACATTAATATGATTTTTCAGAGTTGGTTCAAGTAATTCAAACTAATAAAAAACCATGCTAAATTAGATAAAACTTGTTAATAACCCCGATTATCGTGAGACGGTTTTTAATTGACCATAAAATATTGGATACAACTATAAAAGAGATTACTAATTCATAAGGTACGTGTAAGAATCGGAATTATATTTAACTTTGACAAGTCAAATAATTTTGGGTTTTTGTCCCTTTAGCCCGAAAAAATTGAAATATCACAGAACAATGCCGATGAAACATCTACCTAACTTACTTATTGTTGATGACTCCGAGGAAAACCTGCTATTCCTCGAAACTGTCGTCAGGGAAATTAATGTTAACGTAATTCAGGCGCTTTCCGGTTCTGAAGCGTTGAATAAAACCAAGGGGTTAGAACTGGCGCTTGCTATTGTAGATGTATGGATGCCCGAAATGAACGGTTATGACCTTGCCGTAAAGATGAATGAAGAAAGACCTGAGGTAAAGGTGCCAATAATATTTTTAACGGCAAGCAATGTTAATGAAATGCAAGTATTCAAAGGGTATGGGTCAGGAGCTGTAGATTACATCTTTAAGCCATTTGATCAGGTTATTCTTCTGAGCAAAATCAACGTATTTCTCGACCTTTTCAATCAGAAACATAAAGTTGTCAAGAGTGTAGCTTTGCTTAAAAAATATGCAGATGAGTTAACCAGGGTCAATGCAGCTCTTAAAAAGAGTGAAGAAAAATACAGAAGTTACATTGATTATGCTCCGGATGGTGTTTTTGTTGCGGATGAAAAAGGAAGATATGTTGAAGTGAACGAGGCAGCCGGCAGAATAACAGGATATTCAAAAGATGAGCTTTTAAAAATGTCAATTTCAGATATTCTTGCTGAAGAATCGCTTGAAGAGGGCATGACGAATATTAGAAAGATGGATAATGAAGGCTCATCAAAATCTGATTTGTTATTCAAACATAAAAATGGAACTAAACGATGGTGGACAGTAGATGAAGTAAAACTTACCGAATCGCGAATTCTTGGGTTCACAAAAGACATCACCGAGCGTAAGATTGCCGAACAGGCGCTAAAACTTAGTGAAGAAAAATACCGCACAATGTTAAATGCTTCTCCCGATGGTATTTTTATTATTGATCTTAAAGGTTTAATTACCGATGTTTCTGTAATTGGTCTCGAATTATACGGCGCTGATAAATCTGATGAAATGGTTGGAAAACATTTCTTTCAATTTGTTCCGCCTGAAGAGAAGAAAACGATAATGAGCGTGATTGAAAAGACAATGAATGAAGGAATTGCCCAAAATGTCGAGATAAAAATAAAAAGGAAAAACCAATCTTACTTTTTATGTGAAACCAGCGCTACTTTGATTCAGGACGCTGATGGAACTCCCTTTTCATTTATGATTATTGTTCGCGATATCTCTCAACGCAAAAAAATGGAGAAAAAACAGATCCATGCCGATCGGATGGCGAGCCTGGGAGAAATGGCTTCCGGCATAGCACACGAGATAAACCAACCATTAAATACTATCTCAATGGTTATGGACAATATCCTGTTCGAAGCATCCAAAAGAGAGCATATCGAAAAAGAGTACCTGAAAAAGAAAACAGATAAAATTTTCGACAATATTACCCGCATCAGAAATATTATTGATCACGTCAGGGCTTTTTCAAGAAGCCAGGACGATTATATTTTAACAGGTTTTGACATTAACAATAGCGTAAAAGATGCTGTTACAATGGTATCTGAACAATTCAAACATCTGGCAATCAACATGAATCTGCAATTACAAGAAAATCTGCCGATGATTCCCGGAAATACCTTTAAATTCGAGCAGGTCATTCTTAATTTGTTGTCAAATGCAAAAGACGCCCTTCTCGAAAAGAAAAGCAAACAGCTCACGAACTTTAATATGTTCGTCACTATCAGATCATTTCTGGAAAACAAGCGAATAATTATTGAAATGTCTGATAATGGCACGGGTATCAGCGAGGAAGATATTGAGTATATAATGCTTCCTTTTTATACAACCAAAGATGCCGGTATGGGTACCGGTCTTGGATTATCTATTTCTTATCAGATATTAAAAGAAATGAATGGCTCAATAGAAATCGCGAGCAACAGTTTTCATGGCACAACTTTCAAAGTAATTCTGCCAATTCAAAATAAACAATAAGCATGTCAAAGCAAAGCAAGATTAAAATTCTGATTCTTGATGATGAAAAACAATTTACTGAAGAATTGAGTGAGTTTTTTCAAAATTCAGGATTTGAAGCGTATGAGGCTAATACGGAAAGGGAAGCGCGAAAAATTTTAACCAGTCTGGATATTGACCTTCTAATCCTTGACGTAAGACTGCCTGGCGTTAATGGTCTTGATATTTTGAAAGATGTAAAAAGCCAGTTCCCCGACATGGAAGTAATTGTTGTTTCGGCTCATGGCGATATGGACACGGTAATCAAGGCAATGCGGCTTGGAGCATTCGATTATCTTCGTAAACCTTTCAGACATATTGACATTCAGATCGCTATCGAGCGTACTCAAAAATACATTCAGTTGCAGCGCAGGCTGAAGCAAATGGAGGAAAAAAACTCGTTGATCTCAAAAACCCTTGAAGAAAAAATTAACCGACAATTTATTGGCGTCAGTCCTCAGATTCTCAATGTATTAGAACAAGCCGTCACTGCTGCTAATTACCCCGAAGCCAATGTGCTAATCACAGGCGAAAGCGGAACCGGGAAAGAAAATATTGCCAGAATTATTCATTATTCAAGCAAACGGAAAGATCACATATTTTGTGCCGTTAATAGCAGCGCTATCACTGAAACATTATTGGAGAGTGAATTTTTTGGACATAAGAAAGGCTCTTTTACCGGCGCTATCTCCGATAAAATGGGCTTCTTTGAAGTTAGCAACGAGGGAACATTGTTCCTTGATGAAATCGCCGATATGCCTTTAACACTACAGGCGAAAATTCTGCGCGCCACCGAAGAAAAGGTAATTACCCGCGTGGGCGATACAAACCAGGTTCACACCGACTTCAGGATTATTTCTGCAACAAATCACGATATTAATAATGGTGTAGAGAATAAAAAATTCAGGCTCGACCTGCTTCACCGGCTCAATACCCTGCATATACATATTCCCGCACTCCGCGAAAGGACAGAAGATATCAAACCGCTTCTTACACATTTTGTTAATGTCTTTGCAACGAAATTTAATAAACCGAACATAAAGGTCTCTAAGGATGTTTTTGACGCTCTCCTGAATTATGAATTTCCTGGAAATGTCCGAGAATTAAGAAATATGACCGAAAGGGCAATTATCCTTTGCAAAGGCAACGTGATCGGGATTAATGACTTCCCTGTCAAACCGCAAAAAAATATCACAATGGAGGAAACTGCTGGTTCTGTCAACCTGAAAACGAATGAACTTAATCTGATACAAAAAGCGCTTAAAAATTGTAAATACAATCATCAGGCAACGGCTGATGCCTTAGGTATCCACCGCGACGCCCTTAGTAGAAAAATGATAAAGTATAATATTGGCGCCGATAAAAGTGAAGAGTGAAAAATAAACAATGAGATTTGAACTGGCTTTCACTTTCTCAATAATCAGATTTACTATACGCATTTTCGCGATCCATACGCGATTTTATTACGGAATCCCGTAATTCCTACTTATATTTCTGTCTGAAAAAAATCTTTCTAAAAATAATACACTTTTTCTATCATGTTATTTTCAAATGATTAGCTGATCAAAATAGGCTAATATTAAATATCCTATATTTCCGGCGCTCATTTTGTAATACCTGCCACCACAAGAGGTAAACCGTCCCTCATGTAAAGCACGGTTTTCATAAATCAAAAATAGGAGATTAAAACAATGGCAGTAGAAAAAACCATCGGATCATCCAGCCTCGTAGAGGTAATTGACCGTATCCTTGACAAAGGTGTTGTAGTTGATGCATGGGTAAGAGTATCATTAGTAGGTATCGAACTGCTTGCTATCGAAGCAAGAGTAGTTGTTGCCTCAGTTGAAACATACCTGAAGTATGCTGAAGCTATTGGATTAACTGCAAAAGCCGCATAAGGCATATTGCAAAAAAGCAGTGATTCTTGCTAAAACATCCTTGCAGATTCTATATCTGAAAGCATGATTTACCAGGAATTTCGCTTTTTATCCCCAACCAGGAATTAATAATAGAGCAACTATGAATGCCACCCCGAAACTGGATTTGGATCGTTTTTTCGAAAACATAATCACTTCCTATGAGGAGCGGATTCAAAAAATTCAAACCGCCTTCCAGTCATCAGAAAATATTACCGAATCTTCCCACTCGCTGTTCGATAATGTCCACAATTCCTTAAACGATCTCAAAAAGGAAAGAGACCAGCTAAATTCGAGACTTTGCGAAATTTTGGCAAAAAATGGTTCTTTGCGAAAAAAAGACTACAACATGATGATGTCGGGCATTCTGGGTGCGCTCGACGAAAAGGAAAAAGAAGCCGGACATCAGTTCCTAACCTTTATTGAAGCTCAGAAAGAGACTGCACAATTGCTGAAAAATAGCCTGTTGAGTATTAAAGATATTACTTCGCAAGATGCCTCTGAAAAAATTACTATACTCAAAACACAACTTTCTGAAATTTCAAAACTACAGGAAAATAGAAAGGAAACGGTAATGAAGACATTCCTGAATTTTCAGCAAATGCACGATAGAATGATGGAACATCTTGAAAATTTGCTTAAAAAAGGCGATAATATTTTAATCAAGGATATAAAAAAGATTAAGGATCAATTAATAAAAGAAATCAACTAACTAAGGTAACTAAACATTCATTAAACATAGGAGAAAAAAAAATGGGACTAGCATCAGACATGAAAAATTTAACTGAAGAGTTACTTGCTTCTTTCAAACAACGGATCAAGGAAAATGAAGAACTTGTAAACGATGTGCAGAAAACCCTCGACGGTTTCCGTAAGGACCATAGGGAAATGGCCGCCGTTTTAAATGCCAATGCCAAGGCCCTTAGAAACAGCCTCGCACTTGGGGAAAAAGAACGACTGAATACCTACAATGAAATAATGACTGGTATCCATAACACTATCGACGCCATCCAGAAAGAGGTTTTAGCAATTCAAACTTCTACATTTAACATGATAAAGGAATTCAACGCCGACAGAGTACAAATGGCTGCCGATTTGAATAAATTTTTTGCAGAAGGTCGCGCTGACAGAATGCAAAACGAAAAAACCAGAATGGATGATTTCGATGCCCTAATGAAAAACATCAACGACGATATTAAAAAAATCAATGATGAAGTTTTGGGAATTTTCAAAAACACTAACGACATGTTAGACAAATTTGAGAAAGAGCATCTTGAAATGTCAACTGAGCTTAGAGCAGAACTTGGGAAAAACCTTGCAGAAAGAGTTGAGTATACAAGAGCCCTGCTGAATGGTTTTCAGAAAAGATTAGCGCAAATCAGCAAAGAAAATCAACAAATGGCTCAAAAACTGAGAAAAGACCTTGCAAATGGCGAAACGGAAAGGCTTAATGACTATAATGCCATAATGAAAGGAATTCATGTAGCCATAAAACAAATCAATAAAGAAGTAAAAGGTATCCAAACTTATACCGGCACAATGCTTGATGATTTGTTACATAACAGAGTTCAGGCTGCAGCAGAGTGGAGCAAGATGCAGGATGCAATGGCACAAATAAGAAAAACAGGAGTTGTAACGCCGCCTAAACAGGTAGTTGCGAAAGTTGAAAAAAAAAAGGAAGTAAAAATTGAAACTCCCGTTGAAGTAGTAAAACAAGCTCCTGTTGAAGTAATTAAGGAAATTCCTGTTAAAGAAGAACCAGTTTTTACTTCATTTCCGGAAGAGCCAAAAACTCTGGAGCAGAAAGTATTGGATTATGTAAACAAACATCCCAAAGGAGTTAAAATCTCCGAAATGGAAGAGCCACTGAGCGAAACCAGAATGAAACTTGGATTTACAGCGAAAGCTTTACTGGATGAAGGGAAATTGCAAAAAATTGATAATATTTACTTCCCTTTAAAATAATGGCAGGGTTTAGAGCGGAGTCGAAGCGGCTGACTACTTTTAATAGTATGATCGCTTTGGCTCCGCAATTATTAATTTTTATTTCGTAATTCTAAATATTCCATGACAAAAACGATTAAATGTGCATTTTGCAACGGAACGGGAATGGATCCCTTCGAGTTACTCTCTCCTAAATCATATTGCCTGGTTTGCGATGGCGCCGGTCAGGTCGAAGTGAAGGAACCTATGATTAAATGTGTGTTTTGCAATGGGTCAGGGAAAAACCCACTTGGCGCCAGGGTTCAGTGTATAGTGTGTGGAGGTAGAGGATTTAATCACTGTGCAGGCAACCTGAAATGTGTCCAATGCAAAGGAAATGGAAAATCAACCGATGGACTTCCTTGTACCCGTTGTGGAGGCAAAGGATGTATTTGCTGATTTCAAAATGTTAAAATTTGGAAAATGACCAATGTAGCAGACAAATTAAGAAATAGCTTAAAAAAACGACAAGATGCTCTAATTAAGTATAAAAACCTGAAAGATGCGTTTTTGCTTTCAAAAGAAGCTATTATTAAGGACATTGAGGAAGCAAGATCTATCTGGCAAAAAACCTTAAAACAATTACCCAAATCTGATTTTGAGCAATAACCTGCCAACAACCAAAATCAATCCCCTCCTGCACTAAACAAATTACCAGCTTACCAGCTTACCAACTTACCAACTTACCAACTTACCAACTTACCAACTTACCAATATGAGCAATAAAAATGAAATGAACACGGTACTTGAACTAAGGCCACTACCAAATTTTGTAGAAACTGAATACATTAAAGACATCACTAATCGTGGCCTTACTTATATAAAAGCAGGATTTCCGGTACATTTCAGAGGACCGTCGGGAACCGGCAAAACAACTGTGGCAATGCATCTGGCCAGTAAAATTGGCAGACCAGTGGTTATTATACATGGTGATGCTGAATATAAAACTTCTGATCTTATCGGTAGTGAACAGGGTTATAAATATAAAAAACTGGACGATAAGTTTATTCATTCTGTTCATAAATATGAGGAGGACATGAGTAAACAATGGGTTAATAACCGTCTAACTATCGCAGTAAAAAATGGTTTTACACTGATTTACGACGAATTTACCCGCTCACGGCCTGAAGCCAACAACATTTTACTTCCCATTCTTCAGGAAAGAATGCTTAGCACCTCGGCAGCAAAGGAGGAGGATTACTACATGAAGGTGCATCCTGAATTTCATGCCATTTTTACATCTAACCCTGAAGAATATGCCGGAGTAAACAGAACGCAGGACGCATTACGCGACCGTATGGTGACAATGGACCTTGATCATTTCGACTATGAAACAGAATTGCAGATTACTATGGCAAAATCTAACCTTTCCCTCCTCGATACTGAGAGAATTGTTAAAATTGTCAGAGGGTTACGCGAATCGGGAAAAACCGAATTTGACCCGACTATCCGCGGTTCGATAATGATTGCGAAAACACTGGCAACTTTAAAAACCACCCCTTCGGAATCCAAAGATTTATTCAGAAAAATCTGCCAGGATATTTTAACGTCAGAAACGAGCCGGATTGGCTCCAAAACCAATCAGGAAAGAGTAAAAATTATCGTAAATGAACTTATTGAAAAATATTCCTGAAATTAATCTGGCAAATAGTTATTCAATCAATATAGCAATTATTAAATCATTCAATTCGAAACAGTATGCCAATCTCAACCGCAATAAAAGGACTTCAGAGCATCAAAAGCATGCAAAATGTTGTCAAATCTGGTATTCCTAATAAGGAGAATTCGGATTTTATTAAATTATATATGTTTGAAAAAGAACGAACCCGTTTGAAAAGCGAAGAAATAAGAATTTTATTGAGGCTAGAGTTCATACAAGGAAGGTTAAAGGAGATACAGGATCATTATGATGAACAAGCAATTCGTATGCACACTTCTGAACCATTCGATACAACTCCGAAGAAAACGGAAGAGACAAAATCGGATTTTAAAACAATGTCAATAGATTATTAACAAAAGTATTATGGCTGAAATGACCCATGCGTTGCAGGCGACCAACCTGGCGGATATTCTCGAAAGGGTACTCGATAAAGGAATTGTTATTGCAGGCGATATCAAAATTCAGATTGCGGATATTGATCTATTAACTATTAAAATCAGGTTACTTGTGGCTTCCGTAGATAAAGCTATGGAAATGGGCATTAACTGGTGGCAGGAAGATACTTATCTTTCTACGAAAGCCAGGGAAAAAGAGCTTATGCAGCAACAGGAAGCGCTCGAAGCCCGCCTGGAAAAGTTGGAATCAATGAATACATCAAAATAACCCAATAACTCTACATAAAATGGAAAAAGATAACAATAAAGAAAAAAAATCAGATGCCGATTTTGATCTTTTCGGACTTGGCGGTCTTTTTAAAGGCATCGAAAAATTAGTTGATCTTGCTGGAAAACTCGAGGAAAAAGGTGGAATTTCAAAGGAAGGCGAAATTAATTTTGATCATATCAAAAAAGGTATGAAAGGCGTTTATGGCTTTACCATCAATACAGCAGGCGGAGGCTCGCCAAGGGTAGAAACGTTTGGTAACATCAAAAAAACTCCAGAAGGTCCTAAGGTAGATGAAGAACGAGAACCAATAACAGATATCTTTGATGAAGAAAATGAGATCGTAATCATTGCCGAAATGCCCGGTATTGAAGAAAATGATCTTAAAATAGACCTGAAGGAAGACATCCTTGAAATTTCCGCTAAAAACAAAAACAGAACATACCGTAAGGAACTTCTGCTCCCCGTAAAAGTTGTTAAAGAAAATTCGCAACACAAGTTCACCAATGGAATCCTTGAGATTAGGATAAAAAAATAAAACTTATGGCGCTTGCTGGCTTAGAAAACAACGACCTTAAACTCATTATTTTCGGCGGAAAAGGCGGTGTTGGAAAAACCAGTTGTGCCGTTGCCACGGCTCTTGCGTTGTCTGAAAATTTCAAAACACTGCTAATCTCCACCGATCCGGCACATTCCGTATCGGATTGCCTTGAGCGCCAAATTGGATTTAATGTTGTAAAGGTTGACGGCGCTGCCAACCTTTCGGCTATTGAAGTGGTTGCCGATGAAGCGCTATCAGGATTTATTAATGAGCATCAGGGCGAATTGAAAAAACTTCTTGAAACCTCAACAAACCTTGACAACGAGGATATTGATGAAATGCTTACGTTGTCTATACCCGGTATCGATGAGGTGATGAGCTTTAAAACTATTATTGATTTTATCGAAGAAGGCAAATACGATAAATATATTGTGGATACTGCCCCAACTGGTCATGCTTTGCGCCTCATTTCATCGCCAAAGTTACTGGATGAGTGGATTAAAGTAGCCGCCAGGATGAGATGGAAATACCGCTACATGATTACCAGCTTTTCAGGTTCCTATCAGCCGGATGCTGTGGACACTTTTTTACTCAGCCTTAAAAAAACCGTAAAAAAAATCGAAAATTTGTTGAAGGATAATCACAAATGTGAATTTATTCCTGTTTGTATCCCCGAAGCCATGGCTATCATGGAAAC
>JBAXRP010000012.1:0-35055 GCA_037131145.1 Bacteroidota bacterium | reverse complement strand
CAAACGAGTTAAAAATATAACATTCTGATCGCAAATTCCGAGTCTCAAATTCCAAATACTTGTTTCAAGACTGGTTAAACCACGACTTTCTCTCTTTTTTTCTTTGGGCTTTGGGATTTGGGGTTAGGCATTTTTTAAATATGCTGCTTTATTACAATTTGATTATCTATAATGTCCACAAAAAATATAATGGTCGTAAAGTAAGATGTTTGCATTTCAATTCTTTGTCTTTTATTATCCAGTGATTTTTTGATAAAATCTTTCGCCTAAATTGCTCGGTTATTATATGGTCGGAAATAATTGGTTATCACAATCTTGAATAAATCAGTAAATATTAAAATTCCAACAAGTTTAGTTCATACTTAGTATCAAGAATAATATTATCGTTTACAGTAACATTTGTTGCTTTTTGCATTTTGCTTATATGTTTCAAAAGCAAACATATACAAAAATTCTTTTCCCAACTTGTTTTTACATGCATTTCGGAACTTTTATCTACCTTGCACCAGAAAACTTAATATAGATCTAATATGTCTGCACAATATTTTGTTGGCATTGGAGCCCAGAGAACAGGGACAACGTGGTTGGCTAACTATTTCTCGCATCATCCACAGGTATGTTTCAGCGCCATTAAAGAATTACATTATTTTGACGCAATTTACAGACCTGACTTATGCAGCCTTTACAACGAAAACCACTTTAATAATCAATTGCAGGAAATTAAAACAAAAATGGATTTACCAGGTCTTACTTTAGAAGAATCATTGCAATCTACTTGCCTTCAATACAGGATTAAAATGATAGAAGAAAAGGAAAAATACAAGGAATATTTTAACTCTTTATTAAAGTCAGAACATCGGGCATTTGGGGAAATCACACCCTCTTACTCCTTGTTAAACATCAATGGATTTAATGCCATTTTGAATTTATACCCAAATGCGAAATTCATTTTCATTTTAAGAAATCCCTGTGATCGATATTGGTCACATCTTAATCTCCATGATGACAGATTTGAACATTTTTCTGCCATTGAACAGGTTATCAATTGTTTAGATAATCCACAGTATTTTTTACGAACCGACTATAAAAGAACAATAACTACTTTAAGAAATACCATCAACGATGACAATTTATTATTCCTTTTTTTTGAGCGTCTGTTTAACACGCAAACATTACCCAATGAATTAAAAAGAATTACTAACTTTCTTAATATTGATTACATTAATCCTGATATCAAACCATTGAATGAAAGTAAAAAAAATCCCCTTCCTGTGTGTTACAGAAAGAGGATTTTTCAACATTTTCGCTTTGTTTACCAGTTCGTCAATCAAATTTTTCCAAATCAAATTCCGGAATCCTGGCTTGACGATCTGAGCGCATTCAGTTCTTAATGCTATTTTTCAAGGTTTGAAATTCTAGTTTTCAGAGCATCATTATCTTTCTGTAACTGAATCATATATAATGTCAATTCTTCAACCTTCTGGAGAAGAGTAGTATTCATTTCGCCAAGGTTTAATCCATTAGCTAAAACAGTTGCTTCGCTTGGAACATCAGGCAGGTGCTTATTCAAATTGATGAATGACTCAACCTCAGAAAGTGGACGTAAATTATAGCCAGCTTTGAAAACATAATCAGGAAAGGCAGCAGTTAAAACTTCAATTTCGGTGCATTTTACTTTACCATTGAAAGTACCTGTTCCGTTTACTGAAAGTTTTGCAAGCGGATTTGTTGTACCAATTCCTAAATTACCATTGGCTTTGAGATAAAGCGCTGTTGCAGCATTTGTAGGAACTGCTTCAAAAACGACTACATCAGAAGTATGAACATTATCCCTGATTTTGAAAAGACCACCTGCAGCAGATTTAAATCTCCACTCTATATTTTGAGCAACATCTTTCATAATAAACTGAGCGCCACCTGCGCCAGCAACCTTTTCAACTGTTATTGAAGTTGCTGCGCCAGTATTGCCAGTTGTAACTTGCAGCTCATAGAGAGGCGTTACAGTTCCAATACCAACCTTACCACTTGCTGGAAAAATGTTTTGCGCTTGAGTGGTTGCATTAAACAAGAATGCGAATAAAATCATTGCCGAGAAAATACATGCTAATTTTTTCATAATTTTAGTTTTTTTATTGTATTGTGTTTCAATTATTTTTTAATATTTCAACATGAATTGCTATTTCTTATTCCTTATCCAGAAATCTATTCTGTTTGAGGTTTTTTTTGAAACAGACATCAGGCATTTCACAACCTCAGTACTCTCATGGTTTCAGCCCGGTTCTCATGGGATATTAATACCGAAGAATAATTGATAAGCATTTGTTTATGCGAAACCTCTGTTCGAAAATAGCTATCAACAGCCACTTTTCGTTGATGCTCAGGAGAAATAGCTGATAATACGTTGTTTGATAAATTATAACTGCCCTCTTCGGCATCTCCAGCGTGAAGATGGTCATTTTTGCACGTTGAAAAAGGACTGAATAGAGCAACTGACATGGACAAATTGACCTGTTCTTCAATCTTTTCATTTTCTTCGATTGTTACCAGGCTAGCTTCTTTTCCAGCTTGCTTACTAGATTTACCATTTGGTCCAATGCTGGCATACATAAAACCACCATAGGAAATCCTGGTTCCAGGTAAAAGAAGAATTGATCTTCCTGCAATCAAAGTAATAGAACCCTTTTGATTAACAGTCACAGGATTAGAACCAGAAATAGAAATATTGTCATGAGCTCGGTAAACCTGAGACTGTCCTGATGCAATTATAACTCCATTTAAGGAAGCACCCCGATTACTTAAATTTTTGGACAAGTAAACAGTGTCATCACCATTATTGCTTTGTGCATTAAATGCAAGAGAAAGAAAGAAAAGGAAGAGAATATGTAGCCGTTTAATGTATTTCATTTCCTTTATTTATCCGAAGTTGATTGATGCAAAATTAAACAAATATTTAAATAAACAAGTAAAAAAGTACAAAACAGAAAAATATTTTAAATTATCTTTTAATAATTTTTTCAGTTTGTGTATTCAAACCTGAAGTGACGTGTATAACATATACGCCAACGGGTTTATCGCTCAATGAAAATTCCTGTTTACGTTCCAGTTTCATATCTTTTGACAGAATTCTGTCGCCAAGAATTCCAAAAATTTCAATATGAACGTCTGATTCGGTTTGGTCGCCTTTGATCTCAAGTGTAAATTTACCTGGGGTTGGATTCGGGTAGATTTTGAAGAAACCGTTGCCCATCATATCCTGAACGCCCTGGTTGATATTTCCGGCAATAACCGGAGCCAAAATTGGATTTGGAGGGCTACAGAAGATAGTAGAGATTTTTCCGTGCAAATATCCACCTAGATCAACTTTAGTCCCAGGATAATAAATTATATTTTGTCCGGCAATATGAGTAGCGTTACCATCCGCAAGTACATGATAATAAGTGCCATTTCCGGAAATAATCAATGTTTGAGTGGCATCTGCGCATGTAACAGGTAAGCCTGTAATCGTTTTGTCTTGTAACGAACGAATTCCCGGAGGGACTGAACCGTTTCCAAGATTTCCGGTGAAGGTCCCAAAAGAAGTCAAGCCATGGGCGTCAATCTGATGAGTTCCAGTGTTAGCGCCATTATAAGTAATCCAGGGAGCTGAAGAAGAAACTTTGGTACAGTAAATGTCACCTTCGGTTCCAACAACGTCACCAGGATTATTAAATTGAAAGTTTGCATTGCCTGTAAAATTGGTTACGCCAGACTGTGTCACATTCCAATACATTGTAAGGTAACTAATGGCAGTTCCGCTATATGGTTCATCAACCAGGTTGACGCCCGTATAGTTACCTGCTCCAAAAGTACCTGTACTATATGAAATAGTAACCGGTGCATATTCATCTGTTGGTAAATCGAGTGCGCCAACAGGAAATGTAAAGCTGCCCACAGATGCAAACTCCTTCCGAAGTTCACCAGTACCGGTTGCCACGACCATTTTAGAGGCTGATGGAGCGCCTGAAACTGTAGCAGCCGGACCTAACTGGAGATTATACGCGCCCAGCGAAACCAACCCGTTTGTCAGAGTAAAAACGCCATTTACCTGTGTATTGCCTCCAATGGTAACTCCGGCAGGATTATTGACTGCCAAATCCTGAATAATACTCTGGCCACTTACAGTTTGGGGAACAGTTCCCGAAAGAACAATAGCCCCATTACCCAATGAATTAGGCGTAATATTTTGATTAACAAGGTTCTTTTTGAGAACAAGCGTTCCCTGAACATTTAGAGTTCCACCAACTAAAGTAATTGGATCATATCCAATTACAAGGTTTTGAGTGGAATTCAATGTTGTAGCGCTTTCAACTTTTACGGTCGTGCCTCCCACCACAGTCATCTGGGCAAAACCAGAATTCAAAAAGTTCACAAAGACCGTAAGGCATACAAGAAAAACGGTTAGAAATCGTAGATTTTCAATATGATGTAATGCTTTTTTCATAATTTTTAAAGATTAGAGGGAAACAAATATACAAAACAAATAGGAATATCCTAATTTTTTTCTTAAAAGATTCTGTTAAAATTGATTTGAACAGTATTCCGTTGATAATGACCAAAAGAATTAGCTTATTCGTAAAATATTTCTGTTATTCAACCCGACTCGCAAAGGTAACTTTTTTTTCTTTTGTCAATGAAAAGCATATTATTTTAATTGTGTGAAATAACTATCTGAATTTAAGTAGTTTGAAAGTTTCGATATTATAACCAATAATCAGTTTTATCATGTCCATACTGTCCGGAAACTGAGTAAAATCAACTTTATAAATCTCCTGGTTTCCAATAAAACAGATGAACACTTTTTTCACGTAGAGATCAGATACTTTAATTGTAACACATTAAAAAATTTACGGCCGGTTCGTAGGATCTTAAAATCCCGGATAATTGGGTTAAGATATATTGAGAACGACTACACAGATGAAGTATTTAGTGAATCCGCCTATGTTTTTCCTGTGAGAACGTGAATATATATATATGGTATGTGGTGGATGCGTTTTTGAAAACCTTTCACCCACATCTCTTTGTGATTTGTCTGTTTTTCCAATACTTTTCAAATAAGCTGACTGCCGAAAAAAATTGGCATTCGAATTCTACATCATAGATCAACCAGTATTGGTAAACAGCAGTGTCTTTTTCAACTAGTAGAGTTAGAACCTGTGCGGTTAGCCTAAAAACAGAAAAAAGCAATGATGCCAAACAAACGATTCGTAAAAGGATCTTTTTTATAATTGAAATTATTGCATAACCTACAAAAATGCCAAAACGCCATACTATTCATCCTCAGTTTGCTGGTTTTTTTTTACTTTTAACCCATGAAAGCAACCTCAAAGACAAATAAAAAACAGATTAAAAAAGCGCAGACAGGCATTGTGGAGTTTTTCGAACGTTCAAGGATTCCATTATTGTTGCTCATCCTGATCACAACGACAGTGTATTTCAAATCATTATTTCTGGATTACACCCGACTGGATGATTCGATATTCATTGTTGAGAACGCCCAATATAATGCAGATTTAAGCAATATTGGCATTTCCTTTCAGCGGGGCTTGTTCAACCCAACCAAAGATGCCTATTACAGGCCTATGTTTCTGGTGGATTTTATAATTGAATCTCGTTTTTTTGGGACAAAACCTGCCGGATATCATTTCACTAACCTTCTCTTTCATCTTTTATCTGTGACCCTGCTCTATTATTTTCTTCGCAGGATTGAAATTCTGGGGATTGACTCGTTCCTTCTGGCGCTGATATTCGCAGTACATCCGGTCCTGACCCAGGCTGTGGCATGGATTCCGGGACG
This sequence comes from Bacteroidota bacterium, assembly GCA_037131145.1. GTDB lineage: Bacteria > Bacteroidota > Bacteroidia > Bacteroidales > FEN-979 > CAIVAT01. Next base: position 29,222 of record JBAXRP010000012.1, on the reverse strand, counting down.
CAACGACATGCTTTTGATGATTTTCTTTTTCAGTAGCTTCATTTTGTTTCTTCGATATTTAGAGAAACCGGGTATACAACTTTTGCTGCTTCAGGCGTTCTTTGTGCTGGTTGCTTTATTTACCAAGGAAACGGCAGTAATTATTCCGGTTATCATGGCAGGATTTGTGTTTTTTTATAAAAAAACACAATGGAAGAAGTTGGTCAAGCCGGGAATCAGTTGGGTTTTGTCCATTGTTATATGGTATTCTGTAAGATCAACAGCAACACTTGCTAAAGACTGGATATCTCCCGTCGCCATGATAAATGCAGGAATAGAACGGCTGGGGGTAATTTTGCAATATCTCGGAAAGATATTCCTGCCTTTAAACCTCACTGTTTTTCCCGAATATGAAGATATAACCTTAATCTGGGGTATCCTTGCTTTTGTGATCCTTACTGGATTAATTATCATTTCAAAAAGTTATAAAAAGCCGCTGACTTACCTCGGATTATTTTGGTTTCTCATTTTCCTTCTTCCTGTATTAATCGTTCCCAAAACGCTTAATGATCAGGTTTTTGAGCACAGGTTATATCTGCCGATCATTGGAATTCTGTTGATGCTCAGCGAGGTTTATCCCTTCAGTGGTAATATTGAGCCCGGTAAAAAGGTTATCCTGATCGGGGCGATAGCGCTTGTGTTTTCTGTACAAAGCATATATCGATCGGATTATTTCAAGGATCCCATTACCTTTTGGACTCACGCAGTTGATGGATCTCCTCATTCGGCTTATGCGAATGCACTGCTGGGAACCAAAGTGGAGGATTCTGTAAGGCGCGAACAATTATTCAGACGGGCATACGAGCTGAATCCGGACTTAAAAAATCTGAACTATTATCTTGGGAAAGTATTATTTGATAAAAAGGAGATTGACAGCGCTGAAAATTATTTGAGGAAGGAAATTGCTCATAACCCTATTCCCGACGCCTATTTCCTGCTTGCGCAAATCGCCTTCACAAAGAATAAAGAGGACAGCATTGCTGCATATCTATCAAAGGTAATTGAACTTGACCCGCTTCATCCTCAGGCGAACAATAATCTCGTGGTTCTCTATTACAGTAAAGGCGAGATTGAAAAAGCCAGAGCGGTTATCAGGTCAATGCAGGCAAAAGGTATGTACATTTCGCCGGAATTAGAAAAGATTCTCAGATAGTTTCATCGCTTGTTAGTGGATCAATAGGAATTTCTGGGGAGGGAAGGGAATTTCAGATTTCACCTTTCAGATTTAACATTTCACATCTCAGATTTCGGATTTCACATCTCACATTCAAACAACTTATCAACACACCCTTCACTTTTATGCCACAACCCTGATTAATCATAAAAAAGTATGGACACGATGGAAAATCATGACAAATCAACATTTAAGGACCAATTGCGTGAAAGAACCATTCAGAATATGAAATCTGAGATGTGAAATCTGAAATCCGAAATCTGAGATGTGAAATCTGAATTTTATGCTTTGCTACCTCTCTGCTCCCTCCCAGAAATTCCTCTTGAGCCTTGTTAGTGGAATAATGGGAGAACCAGCAAAGTTAGCGACAGACCCACTAGAATTACAACGGTTCCCCACCCAATCACGTTGGTAATAGGTTTATTAACATGATCTCCCATGATTTTCCTGTTGTTCACCAGCAGAATCATACATACAAGCACTACAGGAAGAAGAATCCCGTTGATGATTTGCGACCACAATGTTATTGCTATCAAAGGCGCATTGGGAATCAAAATAATGATCACGCCCAGTATTATTATACTACTGTAGAGGACATAAAATTCGGGCGCTTCTTTCCATTTTTTATCAATCCCGGCTTCAAAACCAAAAGCTTCACATACATAAAAAGCTGTGGCAAGCGGAAGGATTGTGGCAGAAAAAATTGAGGCAATGAACAATCCGAAGGCAAAGACGTGGGAAGATAAAGCTCCGGCAAGCGGCTCCAGCGCCATTGCAGCGTCCTTTGCCTCGTTGATAGTAATTCCCCGCACATGAAGCGTGGACGCACATGCAACCATTATGAAAAAAGCCACTACAACGGTCGCTGTACATCCAACTACAATGTCAATCAGGGTGAAATTGTACTGTTTGATCTTCAGTCCTTTTTCAATAACTGATGATTGCATGTAAAACTGCATCCAGGGGGCAATGGTTGTTCCGATGATTCCAATAATCACTTCGAGAGACTGTTCTGTGAATTCCATCCTGGGGCGGACAATCGATCGTCCGATCTCGCCCCAGTCGGGTTTACCCATTAGCGCCGATACAACGTACATCAGGAGTGAAACGCTGAAAAGAAGAAATATCCTTTCTGCAAACTTGTAATTTCCTTTCACGACGAGAATCCAAACAAGGAATGCCACAATAGGTACAGAAATGTACTTGCTTATGCCAAAAACTTCCATACTCCCTGCCACGCCGGCAAATTCGGTTGTTGTATTGCCAATGTCGGCAAGCAGTAATCCGATAAAAATGAAGAAAGTAACTTTCACGCCCGCGTTTTCCCTGATCAGGTCGGCAAGTCCCTTGCCTGTAACAATCCCCATTCGGGCATTCATTTCCTGAATTATTACGAGTACAATGAATGAGGGAATCAGTGTCCAGAGCAGTGTATAGCCATAAATGGCGCCCGCCACAGAGTAAGTTGTTATCCCGCCGGCATCATTATCCACGCTTCCTGTAATGATACCTGGTCCAAGAATAGCAAGGAACATTGCGATATTCCGCCAGATTGATTTGCGTCGCGATAAAACAGTCATTTTCGCCCTTTTATAACGTTACCGGGTTTTTCTTCTGCTGAGAAGGTCTTCAACGATATCCTCAACCACCACAATCCCTTCCATCATTTTATCTTTGTTAATAACTGGAACGGCAAGCAAATTATATTTGGAAACCAATCCCGCGAGGGAATCAACTTTGTCATTGTCGTAAACGCACACCGCGTTCTTCTTCATGATATCTTTAAGATTCCTTCCAGGGTCGGCAATCACAAGTTCACCAAGAGAAATAGCTGAAAGGAACCGGTCGTGCTTATCAATAACAATAATTGAATAAATATGAGCCGGTTCAGGTTGCTGGCGCCGGAGTTCATATAGAGTTTCCGCAACTGTCATGTCTTCATGGAAGGAATAAAAATCGGTTGTCATCAGCGAGCCTACATACTTATTAGGATATTCCAGTAACTCCCTGACTTCTTCTGAAGATTCCTTCTCCATTTCATCGAGTAATTTTTCCGCTTTATCATCGGCAAGAGCGTCAAGCAGATCGGCAACTTCATCGGCGGGCATTTTTTCAAGCACATCTGCGACCTTTTCCAACGGCAGGCTTTCAACGATATGGATCTGGGCATGTGGTTCGAGTTCCTCAAGTACGTCGGCGGCCTGTTCTTCATCGAGGGATGCAAAAATATAGGTACGGCTTGCTTTATCGAGATCTTCTATGATGTCGGCAAGATCGGATGGATGCAATGTATTTAGTTTCGATGAGGATTTTGTTAGTTTGATGCTTGAATTTGAAAAATCCACAGTTTCAATATCATCCCAAAGAATAAATTTGCCAGGGATGTCAATTTTAAAGGGGTCAAGCAATGCCTGGATCGGCTGATCAATACCGATTCTGCGCAGCAGTCCTTCAATTCCCACATCCACTGCAATAGCAAAAGTACCGGCAGGGATAATCACCATACGAATATCATTAACTCTTACCAGCTTTCTCCCGTTAATGTCAACAATTTGTTTATCCTGGACATTCTCAGCCAGCCATAAATAATTTGAAAATGATTCAGGTGAAATATCCTGTATCTCCAGGCATGTGATCCTAAGTTTGCGCTTAAATTTTCTAATTTCGAAGGAAGAAAAATCGAGAATACGGGTATCCTTGCCTTTTTTCACTTTCACGGCTACAACGCGAGGCCTCACAGGTTCTGCTTCGTTACCGGGGAAAGGTGTAAGATCTATCAGAAAGTCTTTGATTTTACCAAGCGCCATTCCTGAGGATGAAACGTAATTCAATCCCAGTATTTGACTAATATAGAAGGTAATTTGTGTTGTCATGGAAGCCTCCTTCTGTTTTTAACCGCTGAAAAGAAGGAAGCTACCCGGAAGAAACCGGGTTGGATCGCTGTCAGTGCAGAGGTGGGTTTAGCTCAATGCTTATCGCCGGTCCGTCGTCCATTTTGATAATTCGAATCTTTTGCAAAGATAGTATTTTCAACATAAATTAAAGTGTGACGGGAAGCGGTCAACATAAAAGAGAAATCGTATTGATGAAATGGTGAAATGGTGATTTTCAATTAATTTTGAAAATATTTCTTTGCAGTCAAAAAAAGATTATATCTTTGCAGCCCGTTTTACAGCATGTAAAGACATTCATTAACAACAATATATCATTTTAAATTTTAAGTTAACATGACAAAAGCAGAAATTGTAGCAGAAATTGCTAATAAAACCGGGATTGAAAGAGTTACCGTTCAGGCCACTGTTGAAGCTTTCATGGATTCGATCAAAAATTCCATGACTACTGGTGAAAACGTTTACCTCAGAGGATTCGGTAGTTTTATTATCAAGAAAAGAGCTGAAAAGACCGGAAGAAACATTTCAAGGAACACTACTTTGATTATTCCTGCCCACAACATTCCTTCGTTTAAGCCGGCCAAAACCTTTGTGAATAAAGTCAAATCACATGTTAAAGTGAAGTAATAACTTCTAAGTCGATTGATTATGCCAAGTGGAAAAAAAAGAAAGAGACATAAAATGGCTACGCACAAGCGGAAAAAACGCTTGCGCAAGAACAGACATAAGAAGAAATAACCTTCCTGCTGCTGCAATTCCTTACGTCATACAGGGTTATTGGCCGATTGCCAATAGCATTCAATAATATGTAACACTGTGAATAAGGAATTAATTATCAATTCAACCTCTTCGGAAGTTGAAATAGCATTACTTGAAGACAAACTTCTCGTAGAGTTAAATAAAGAGAAATCCAACAACGAGTTTTCAGTTGGCGATATTTATCTAGGCAGGATTAAAAAGATCATGCCTGGGTTAAATGCTGCTTTTGTTGATGTTGGATATGAAAAGGATGCATTTTTGCACTACCTTGACCTTGGTCCACAAGTACTTTCTTTACTTAATTACATCAAAAAGGGTCAGTCTGCAAATGCAGAAGGATTGTCTATTGGTGATTTTGAGTTAGAGGAAGATATTCAGAAGACAGGGAAGATCACCCAGGCGCTTAAACCCAATATGGACATTGTTGTCCAGATTGCCAAAGAACCGATATCCACAAAGGGTCCGCGTGTTACTTCGGAAATAGCCTTTGCAGGCAGGTATCTTGTGCTAATCCCCTTTTCGGATAAAATTTCAGTATCCCAGAAAATCAAAAGCTCTGAGGAACGTAATCGGCTTAAGCGGCTGATTACGAGCATAAAACCAAAAAACTGCGGAATTATCATACGAACGGTAGCAGAGAATAAACTGGTTGCCGACCTGGATTCTGATCTGCGCAGTCTTTACTCACGATGGGAAATCATAACTCAGAAGCTATCAACAGCGAAGCCGCCACAAAAAATTATTGGTGAAATTGACCGAACTTCAGCAATCCTTCGCGATGCTTTGAATGAATCATTCAACAACATCGTTGTGAATGACCCGGTGTTATTTGAAGAGATCAAAACCTATATCCAAAGAATCGTTCCTGATAAAGTCAGCATTGTTAAACTGCAAACCGGTAAAATCCCAATTTTTGACCAATACGGAATAGACAAACAGATCAAAAATTCCTTCGGCAAGATTGTAACCATTAAAAGCGGAACTTATCTGGTTATAGAACACACTGAAGCGCTTCATGTAATTGATATCAATAGCGGTCACCGGGTTAACCAGGATCAAAACCAGGAAACTAACGCCCTCGAAGTTAACCTCGAAGCCGCCACAGAAGTTGCCCGACAACTCAGGCTTCGCGATATGGGTGGAATTATTGTGATTGATTTTATTGATATGACTCAGGGTTTAAACCGAAGGTTATTATACGATAAAATTCGTGATGAAATGAAGAAGGATCGGGCGAAACATTCTATTCTTCCTCCAAGTAAATTCGGACTTGTACAGATTACCCGCCAGCGCGTCCGTCCTGAAATGAGCGTTCAAATCCTGGAAAAATGTGCGGCATGCGATGGCACTGGAAAAATCAGACCTACAATTTTACTTACCGACGACATTGAAAACAATCTCGGTTATCTTATCAGGGAACAAAATGAAAAGCGTCTGACCCTGGTGGTACATCCTTATGTATATGCATTCCTAACCAACGGATGGTTCAATTTCAAATGGAAATGGTGGCGTAAATATGGTCAGTGGGTAACAATCAAACCACAAAACGCATCTCACTTTCTTGAATACCATTTCTTTAATAAGAATGGTGATGAGATTAAAATGTGAGGTAGCCGGGTAGCGAAATGGGTGGCTGATTGTTGGTTAGGTAATTCAGTAGTCATTGTTAATTTTTAATTCATAACTCAAATATGGAGATAGTTGTTAGTGGGATAAGACCGACGGGGAATTTGCATCTTGGTAATTATTTCGGCGCTTTGAAGAGTTTTGTGAAAATGCAGGAAGAGAACCAATGTTATTTTTTTATTGCTGATTATCACTCATTAACCACTCATCCAATTCCTGCAGATCTGCATGGGAATGTGAAGACCGTTCTGGTTGAATTTCTTGCCTGCGGTCTTGATCCTGAAAAAGCGACCCTTTATATTCAGAGCGACTTACCTGAAACAGCGGAACTTTACCTTCTGCTGAATATGAATGCCTACATTGGGGAGCTGGAACGTTGTACCTCCTTTAAAGAAAAGATTCGCACCCAAACCGATAACGTGAATGCGGGGTTGCTCACCTACCCTACCCTGATGGCTGCCGATATCATCATTCACCGCGCAGCCAGGGTTCCCGTTGGCAAGGATCAGGAACAACACCTTGAAATGACCCGCACTTTTGCAAACCGGTTCAACCGGCTCTACAAGGTTAACTATTTCCCGGAGCCGGTAGCTTATAATTTCGGCGAAAATCTTGTAAAAATTCCCGGTCTTGACGGGAATCTTAAAATGTCAAAATCAGACAATGAAAATAGCGCGATTTACCTCGCCGATAGCCCGGAGGTAATCAGGAAGAAGGTAATGCGCGCAGTGACTGATTCAGGTCCGGCGGTTCAAAATCAACCCCGTTCACAGGGAGTTCAGAATCTTTTCGACCTCATGACATATTTCTCTTCCGGCGAAACGGTGAAATTCTTTGAAGATGTATATTCTGCGGGATCAATTCGCTATGGCGATATGAAGAAACAGTTGGCTGAAGATATAATTCGCTTTACTACGCCGTTTCGGGAAAAGATGGAGGCGCTTGCCGCCGATGAAACCTACCTGAGGAAAGTTGCCAGAATGGGAGCTGAAAAAGCCCACGACTCGGCTTCTAAAACTGTCAGGGAGGTAAGAGAGATTATCGGATTCAGACAATTTTGATGATTGATACAGCTCCTCTCCGGGAAACTGCAATCCTTGTTGGCTTATCCACCCGAACCCAGGATTCTGAAAAGACAAATGAATATCTTGATGAACTTGCCTTTTTGGTTGATACTGCCGGCGGCGATTCATTAAAACGTTTTATCCAGAAACTCGATTACGCCGATCCCAGAACTTACGTTGGAAGTGGCAAACTCCAGGAGATTCGCGACTGGATCGAAAACAACCCTGTTGATATGGCTGTTTTCGACGACGAGCTATCCCCAAGTCAGATAAGGAACATAGAAAGGGTATTGCAATGCCGTATCATTGACCGCAACAGCCTGATACTCGACATCTTTGCGCGCCGGGCACAAACTTCATACTCGCGCACTCAGGTGGAATTGGCGCAGAATGAATACCTTTTACCGCGTCTTACCCGAATGTGGACTCACCTTGAAAAGCAGCGCGGCGGCATTGGTTTGCGCGGACCCGGCGAGCAGGAGATCGAAACCGATCGTCGAATACTGAGGTACCGGATATCGCTGCTGAAGGAAAAACTGAAGGAAATTGATAAGCAGAAGGCTACCCAGCGCAAAAGCCGGCACGATATGATCAGGGTTGCCCTGGTTGGTTACACCAACGTTGGGAAATCAACCGTGATGAACCTGTTGAGCAAATCGGAGGTCTTCGCCGAAAACAAATTATTCGCCACTCTCGATACCACTGTTCGCAAAGTTGTAATTGAAACTCAGCCATTCCTGCTTTCCGACACGGTTGGTTTCATCAGGAAACTTCCTCATTCTTTGATTGAATCTTTTAAATCAACCCTGGACGAGGTGCGCGAAGCCGATATCCTTATTCATATAGCCGATATCAGCCATCCTGCTTTTGAGGATCAAATAAATGTGGTTAAGCAAACGCTCACCGACATCAAAGCTTCAGATAAGCCAACCATTATGGTTTTCAACAAGATTGACGTTTATTCACCATTGGAGAAAGACCCCGATGATTTGACGCCTGCCACAAAGGAAAACCTCACGCTGGAAGAGTTGGAGCGGATGTGGATGGCGCGTGAAAATCTGCCGTCGCTTTTCATCTCAGCCATAACCAAGGAAAACCTTGAACGTTTGAGGGAAACTCTTCATCGCGAAGTCAGGAAGATTGTGATGGTAAGGTATCCGGAGAATCAAAAGCGGGATAGCGAAGATGGTCTATAGCGAAATGTCGAAAATCGAATCGGCGAGAAATATAATTCCCTTTTTTTTATATCTTTGAAGTCGTCACTTTAAAAGGAGAATCATAATGTTAACCCGTAATGAAATATTATCTTATTTACGTGATAATAAGACGATATTCCGGGATCAATTCGGGATATTGAAGATAGGTATCTTCGGCTCTTATGCACGCGAGGAACAAACAGAGCAAAGTGACATAGATATTCTGATCGAAATGACGTCGGATAATGAAAATATTTTCGCAAAAAGATTGCAATTAAAAGAATTACTGATGAAACGTTTTGCGAGAAATGTTGATGTTTGCCATGAACAAGCAATAAAACCAATTTTCAGAGATTTGGTATTCAAAGATGCGCTTTATGCATAGTAAAGATGAAACTATTATTCTGGTGATGCTTGAAACAATTGGCAAGATCATGCTTTTTACATCTGGGTTAAAAACTGTGGAAGAGTTTGCAGAAGACGTTAAAAGTTTCGACGCCACCATTATGAATTTTATTATACCTGGTGAATCTGTGGACAAGTTATCTGAATCGTTCAAAAAGATTCATTCAGAAATTGATTGGAGGGAAATATACGATTTCCGGAATGTTTTGGCTCATGATTATTTTGGAATATACCCTGCTGAGGTTTGGGAAATCATACAAAAACATCTTCCAATATTAAAAGCAGAGTTGGAAGCAATCTGATTGCAGAGAAAGCCAACAATCCAATTTCCAGCTACATTGTCAAATTCCTTACTTTTGCAGCCGATTCAAATTTTATCCCATTGAAATTCCGTAAAATTCACCTTCTTTTTTTAAGTCTGCTAAGCGGTGTAATATTGTCGTTTGCATGGCCTGAGAGGGGTTTTCCGGGTTTGTTGTTTATCGGGTTGGTTCCGATGCTGATAATTGAAAATCAGATGAGCCGGCGTCCACAGGAGTTCATCAAATTCAGCATGTTATTCTACTCCTATCCCGGGTTTCTTCTCTGGAATCTTCTAACCACCTGGTGGATTGTCAATTCCACCTTCGTAGGGGCTTTGCTGGCAATAGTTCTGAATTCGCTTTTCATGGCAATTGTTTTTCAATCATTTCACTGGACAAGGAAGAAACTTAAAAACTCAATAGCCGGCTATGCAGCGCTCGTTTCCTACTGGATAGCGTTTGAATATCTTCACCTCAACTGGGATCTTAACTGGCCCTGGCTAAACCTTGGAAATGGATTTGCAACATATTACAAATGGGTACAATGGTATGAATACACAGGGGCATTGGGGGGAACTTTGTGGGTGTTAATTGGAAATATTGCAGCTTTCGGAATAATAAGGGAGTTCAAGGTTCAAGGTTCAAGGTTCAAAGTTGGTTTTCGATATTCGATATTTTTTATTCTCTGGATTATGGCTCCCATAATTTTTTCAATAATAATTTACTCAACCTACAAAGAACAGACCCGCGCAGTAAACTTCGTGGTGGTTCAGCCCAATATTGATCCATATTCAGAACAATACAATCTGCCGCCTCAAAAGGTGATCGGCAGGATAATGTCGTTGGCTTTACCGGCGCTCGACAGCGCCACCAATTTCCTGGTAGCGCCAGAGTCCTCCATCCAGGAGAATATGTGGGAAAACGACCTTTCAACCTTTGCAAGTATTCGTTTGCTGAAAAAGGCAATAGCTCCCTATCCTCAATTGAACATGTTGGTTGGAGGAACAACCTATTATCAACTGGCGGCGGGAGAACCTTTGCCCCGTTGGGCAAGAAAGTTCACCGATACCGATGGGCATTATGTGGCTTACAACACCGCCATTCTGTTGAACAACCAAGATTCGCTGCAACTTTATCACAAATCAAAACTAACTCCGGGAGTTGAGATACTCCCAAGTTTCAAAGGTTTCGGGTGGCTGGAGAATTTTGCCATTGATCTGGGAGGAACGGTAGGAAGTTTGGGAATGGATTCGGTTTGCAGAGTTTATAAAACGGTAAAGACAGTAAAAGCAGGACCCGCTATCTGCTATGAATCTATTTTTGGTGAGTTCTTTTCACAATTTGTGAAGAACGGCGCCGAGGTGATGATCATTATTACCAACGACGGCTGGTGGGGTAACACCGCCGGGCACAGACAGCACTTTTCTTTCGCACACCTTCGCGCTATTGAAACGCGACGCAGTATTGCAAGATCAGCCAACACAGGGATTTCGGCTTTTATTGATCAACGCGGCGATGCTTTTCAGACAACAAAATACTGGATTCCGACTATTATTAAGGGCGCTATCAACGCCAATGATAAAATTACCTTTTATGTAAAGCATGGCGATTACATTGCCTTGATTATGTTGTATCTGGCGGGCGCGCTAATTATTAGCGCTTTGGTAATTTCGGTGAGACCACTCCGCCGGAAAATCACCAAATAGGATGAGACATCTGCCCCCTACTTCCCCAAGGGAGACGGAAGGATGGATTAGTTAGCAAATATTATAACGAATGAAATATTTACCATTATTGATTATCGCAGTAACATTCATTGCTGGAAGTTGCAGCCAGCCTGCAAAGAAGGAAGATGAAAAGAAGGATTCATCAGTTGTAAAGCCAAAGGTTTTTGTTCCTGATTTCAATTGCGATTCGGCGCTGGCTTATGTCAAAGCCCAGCTCGCATTTGGTCCCCGTGTGCCGAATACTGCGGCACATTCCAAATGCGCTGTTTATCTGATTGATGAAATGAAAAAATATACTCCTGAGGTCATTGTCCAGAAAGGAGAGATTTATGCCTATAACAAAACATCGTTGAAATTCCAGAATATCATAGCAAGTTGGAAACCGGAAACGAAAAACCGGATTCTGCTTTGCGCTCATTGGGATTCACGCCCCTGGGCTGATCATGACCCTGATCCGAAAAACCGCCGGAAACCGGTTGATGGCGCCAACGACGGCGCCAGCGGAGTTGGCATCCTGTTGGAGGTTGCCCGCCAGTTAAGCATTAAGGCGCCGCCGATTGGTATTGATCTTATACTCCTTGACGTTGAAGATTATGGTCCTCATCAGGAGGAGATTGTTGATAATTCTACCGATCAGTGGGGATTGGGCGCGCAGTACTGGTCGAAAAATCCTCATAAGGCCGACTATTCTGCTAAATATGGAATTCTTCTCGATATGACAGGCGCCCCGAATGCTACTTTTTATCAAGAGGGCATATCTATGCAATACGCTGCGGATATTGTGAAATCGGTGTGGTCCACCGCGAACCGGATTGGTTACTCCTCCTCGTTTCTGGATGAACCGGGCAATCAGATTACCGATGATCATGTGCCCATCAACACTATAAGGAATATTCCAACCATTGATATTATTCATCAGGATAAAAACAGTACTACAGGTTTTTATCCATATTGGCACACAACCGGCGATACCTTCGACAAGATTGATAAAAACACATTGAAGGTTGTGGGGCAAACGCTTCTGACCGTGATTTTCGAGGAACAGTAACCCAGCATCCCGATTTTATTCGATATTTCCACAATATACATTCATGCAAAACCCCCACAAAAAACTTTTTCTCCTCGACGCCATGGCGCTGATTTACAGAGCCTATTTTGCTTTCAATAAAAATCCGCGGCTCAGTTCAAAGGGATTAAATACATCAGCCATTTTCGGATTTGCCAACGTTCTGCTCGATCTGTTGAAAAAGGAAAAACCTACTCACCTCGGAGTTGCTTTTGACACTTTTGCACCTACAATCCGGAAGGTTGGCTTTGACGCTTACAAAGCTCATCGTCAGGAAACGCCAGAGGATATTATACGGTCTCTGCCATACATCCATGAACTGCTTGAAGGCTTTAATATCCCAATCCTGTCGGTTGACGGTTATGAAGCCGACGATGTGATTGGCACCCTGGCAAAAAAAGCTGAAATCCACGGGTTTGAAACATATATGATGACTTCGGACAAAGATTTCGGTCAACTGGTGAGCGACCATATCTTTATTTACAAACCCGGAAAGATGGGTAGCGAGATTGAAATTCTTGGCGTGAAGGAGGTTTGCGAAAAGTATAGTATCAAAAGACCGGAGCAAATCATTGATCTTCTCGGTTTGTGGGGCGACGCTTCGGATAATATCCCAGGAATTCCGGGAGTGGGCGAAGTGACTGCGAAAAAACTTCTGACAGAATTTGACTCGGTTGAAAACCTGATTGCAAACGCAGGCAGTATTGCCAATGAAAAACTCCGGCAGAAGGTTATAGAATTCAGCGAGCAGGCGCTTGTTTCGAAACAATTGGCAACAATTATCCTTGATGTTCCGATTGAATTTGACGCTGCAAAACTGATTCTTGAACCACCCAATGAACCGGCGCTGCGGAAACTTTTTGATGAACTTGAATTCAGAACTTTCGCTCAGCGCGCCTTCACCTATTTTTCACTGCAAACCCCTGAAAAATCTGATTTAAGCAGTCAACCAACAAGTATTAAAAAGCCACCTCCCAACAAAGAAACTCCACCTGATCTTTTTTCCTTCAACTCTGTTAATATCCCCACCAACTTACCAACTTACCAACTTCCCAACTCACCAACTCACCAACTTACCAACCTACCAACTTACCAGCTTACCATCCACACCACCTCCCACGCTTATCATCTCGTTGATACGAGTGAAAAAAGAGCGGAGCTGGTAGCAGCCCTGGCAAAGCAGAAGTCGTTTTGTTTTGACACCGAGACCACGGGTTTGAATGCCAATGACACGGAACTGGTAGGCATGTCATTTTCCTGGGAACCGCATACCGCATACTATATTCCACTTCCAGAGAATTACAATGAAGCGCTGTTGGTAGTCGCTGAATTCAAACCAGCCTTTGAGGATGAAACTATTGAAAAAATCGGGCAGAATCTGAAGTTTGATATGTCGGTACTGAAGTGGTATGAGGTTGAGGTGAAGGGACCTTTGTTCGACACCATGCTGGCGCATTACCTGATTCAGCCCGATATGCGGCATGGAATGGATATCCTTGCCGAAACCTACCTGAATTACAAGCCGGTAAGCATTGAAGAACTGATAGGCAGGAAAGGTCAAAATCAGTTGAGTATGCGCGCGGTTGATGTTGAAACTGTTAAGGAATATGCTGCCGAGGACGCCGATGTCACCTTTCAGTTGAAACAGGCATTTGAACCAATGCTGCGACATGCCGGCGCACTGGAACTCTTTGATAAAATTGAAGTTCCATTGATCCGGGTGCTGGCGTCGCTGGAAGCCGAAGGAGTGCGCATTAACCCGGAAACCCTGAACGAGTATTCTGTAGAACTTGAAAAAGAGATACGGTTGCTGGAAACTCTGATCCATGAATATGCAGGAACCTCCTTCAATATTTCATCGCCGAAACAGCTTGGCGAAATTCTTTACGACAAACTTAGAATTGTTGATAATCCCAAACAGACCAAAACCAAAAAAAACAGCACCAGCGAAGATGTTCTGGCGAAAATGGAACACAAACATCCTATTGTCAGAAAAATTCTCGAATACCGTTCGTTAACCAAACTGAAGTCAACTTATGTTGACGTGCTGCCTTCGCTTATCAACCCGCGAACCGGCAGGATTCACACTTCATATAACCAGGCGGTGGCGGCAACCGGACGGTTGAGTTCAAACAATCCGAATTTGCAGAATATACCAATAAGAACTGAGCGTGGCAGGGAAATTCGCAAGGCTTTTATTCCCCGGAATGATCATTATGAATTGCTTTCGTCCGACTACAGTCAGATTGAATTGCGCATTATCGCTCATCTCAGCCACGACAGCGGTATGATCGGGGATTTTAATGCGGGGCTTGACATTCATGCTGCAACCGCTGCCAAGGTGTATGGAGTTCCGCTGATTGAGGTGACCAAAGAGATGCGTCGGAATGCAAAAATGGTAAATTTCGGAATCATCTATGGCATTTCCGCTTTTGGTTTGTCGGAGCGGCTTAACATCTCACGCAGGGAAGCGGCAGAAATTATCAGTCAGTACTTTATCAAATATCCCGGCATTAAAACCTTCATGGATAATTCTATTGTTTCGGCGCGGGCTAATGGATTTGTGGAAACCATGATGAACCGCCGCCGTTATCTGCGGGATATTACTTCGGGTAATGCAACAATAAGAAGTTTTGCCGAAAGGAACGCTATAAATGCGCCTATTCAGGGAACAGCGGCTGATATGATCAAAATCGCCATGATTAACATTTTCAAAGAAATGGAGAGACGCAACATGCGGTCGCGGATGATTTTACAGGTTCATGATGAATTGGTGTTTGATGTTCATAAGGATGAAACCGACCTTTTGAAATCAATTGTTTCAAACGGTATGCAGAACGCGATTGCTCTGGATGTGCCTGTGCTGGTGGAGATGAATACCGGAGGGAATTGGCTGGAAGCGCATTAAAGATAGCGAAATAGCGAAAATTTAAAAATCAAATTTATTTTAAAAGCAGAATTATGACATATTCAAATGACCGGAGGATTGTGATGACCCTGGACGCCGGTGGAACCAATTTTGTTTTCAACGCTGTTCAAGCCAACCAGGAAATTCTCGAAGCCATTGTTTTACCCGCAAAAGGCGAGAACCTTGAAACAGTATTAAAGACAATCATCGAGGGATTCAGTCAGGTTAAAGGAAAACTGAAAAATAATCCGGTAGCCATCAGTTTTGCATTTCCCGGTCCTGCCGACTTTGAGCGGGGAATAATCGGGGATTTGCAGAACCTGCCATTTTTTAAAGGAGGGGTTGCGTTGGGTCCAATGCTTGAAGAGACCTTCGGAGCGCCTGTTTTCATCAATAACGACGGAGATTTGTTTACTTATGGGGAAGCTATTGCAGGTCTTCTTCCTGAAATCAACCAGCGGTTGGAACTTGAGGGCAATCCAAAGCGGTATCACAACCTGTTCGGCGTTACTTTTGGCACCGGTTTTGGCGGCGGTATAGTAACGCGTAATGGGTTGCTCATTGGCGACAATTGCGCCGGCGGAGAGATCAACCGCACCCGCAATCGTACTTTCAAAAGCTGGGATGCCGAAGAGAGTGTAAGTATCCGCGGGTTAAAGCGCGAATATGCCAACAATACCGGCGTGAATTTAGCCTCATGCCCAGAACCAAAAGATATTTTCGAAATCGCCATGGGCAAAAGAGTCGGCGACAGAAATTCTGCAATCAAAGCATTTGAAGCTTATGCCCGCGACGCTGCCGACGCAATTGCAAATGCCATTACGCTGATTGATGGGTTGGTTGTTATCGGAGGCGGACTTTCAGGCGCTTATCCTGTGTTTTTGCCAAAGTTGGTCGAGGAGATGAATACGCCTTTCGACACCATGTCGGGACATCCGCTTGACCGCATGGAAGTGGCAGCCTACAATCTCGAAGATCCTACAGGCTTAGCAAATTTTCTCAAGTCAACCACGGTTGATATTCCTGTCCCTTTTTCGGATAAAATCGTGAGCTTCGACGCCAATAAAAAAATCGGAGTAGGTATCTCGCGACTCGGCGCTTCAAAAGCCGTTTCGATAGGCGCTTACGCATTTGCTCTTGGTAAATTAAAATAACTATTATGAGACCATCTTATTGATATTTTAACATATATCAATATAGCTGTAGTATTATCTTTGTTCCATAACATTTTTTCCCAATACCAATTTTATTGTGTAATTTTGAACGTTCAAGTTATAATTAACAAACTAACCCCAAAACATTATGAAAAAACTTTTCCTCTCTTTTCTGTTTTTAATTTCAATGACTCTTGTCATTGCTCAGTCAGTTCCCAGAACTATGGTAATCATGGAGGTAGGAACGGGAACCTGGTGTACCTATTGTCCCGGCGCGGCAATGGGCGCCGATGATTTGCTTGCAAACGGTAAATTTGTCGCCGTAGTTGAAAACCACAACGGCGATCCTTACGCTAACAATTACTCAAACGCGCGGAACACTTTTTATGGTATTTCAGGTTACCCGACCGCAACTTTTGATGGTAACCAGGCTGTGGTTGGCGGAAACCATACCAATTCCATGTACACCAGCTACGTTCCCAAGTACAACGCGGCTATTGCAGTTACTTCTCCTGTTGAAATGGAAATGGCTGTTTCCAGTACCGGTCTGGATTACACGGTAACGGTTACCATAACCAAAGTAGGCGCTATTACAGCAACAGCGCTCAAATTACATTTTGCCCTTACACAGTCGGGAATTTCCGTAAACTGGCAGGGACAGACTCACCTTGAGCATGTAAATCGTTTGATGGTTCCCGATCAGAATGGCACCGACATTAGTTTCGTAAGCGGCGATGTTCAAACGGCAACTCTTACCTTTGCAGTTCCTGCCGCATTACCTCTTGAGGAGTGCGAATTTATTGCCTGGCTGCAAAACTATGACGCCGGACAGGGTACCATTGCCGGATCAGGTTCGCCCGCCGTTAAAAAGTGGACAACATTCCAGGGCATTAAACGTGGTGTAATTGACCTTACCCTTGATTTTTCAGTTCCTTCAACAACCGTCGGCAAAGGAATCCCGGTAACTTTCACCAACACTACTCATGGCGGTTATATAGGAACACCCGAAACATACAACTGGCTTTTCCCAGGCGCAACGCCGGCAACATCCACAGATAAAGACCCTGTAGTTACTTACAATGAATGTGGCACATACGATGTAACTCTGATTGTAAACCGCGGCGGACAAATTGACACCCTTATCAGGACTGCCTATATCCAGGTTGGTCCTCCGGTAATCGTAACTGCCGATCCCGGTTTTATTGCCTGTTGGTATAGTGGTATCACACTCGACGCAACAACCGCCGGCGCAACATCCTACCTCTGGTCTCCGGGAGGCGAAACAACACCTTCAATCAATGTCACTTACGCACAATACGGACTTGGTAATCACGATTTCACAGTAACTGTTAATGCCGACGGTTGTGAAACAGCAAAACCGGTTTCGGCTTATCTTGACGCCTGCACCGGCGTTGGCGAAAAGGCAAAGAATTTAACCATTTCAGTTTTCCCAAATCCCAACAGCGGCGAGTTTACCATCGAACTGAACGCTCCCGGAATTGTTGTTGCCGACATGAATATAATCAATAGTCTCGGCGTGAATGTTTATAATGAAAAAGATGTAACTGTCAATGGTAAGTTGACTAAAAATGTCAGCCTTTCAGGTTTAAGTTCAGGCATCTATATGCTTTCGCTCAAAAACAGCGATATGCAGGTTGTTCAGAAGATTCTCGTAAAATAGAGGTTTTTCCATTTTTTATAATGTAGCATTTAAGGGGAATCGCATTGGTTCCCCTTTTTTCTTTTAACCGGGTCGAAAAAGCAACCAATTTATCCGTATTTTTGTCTTTACAAAAAATTCACATATGAAAAAGCTCTTTATCATTCTTTTATTTTGTCTTCCAACCATTTTTGTATCAGGAGGAAAAGTTGAGAAAACCTTTACGTTTGCTTCGTTTTCGGTAAAGCAAATGGGTCAGTATCAAGCCATATCTTTCGATAACACCCTTCTTGCGGGTTTAACAGGCGAACCCGTTCTTCCCTATCAATCTATTGCGATGATGCTTCCACCAGGGGAAAAAGCGGTTGCCATTGAACTTCGCTGTGAGCAGCTCACTGCAATTCCCGGTTCTTATGAACTTTATCCTCAGCAATACATGCAGCCGCTTTCGAAGGGGCCTGATGGGAATTTTATCAGGAAAGAAGAGGTTTACAAGGAAAACAGGTCGTATCCTGTTTCACAAACAGGCAAGCTGATCAATTCTTACCTTAATGGTTTCGGATTTGCATTATCAACCTTTACCCCGCTGATTTGTAATCCCGCGCTGAAAACCGCCGCATACTATAAAAAAGTGACTGTGACCATTACCACAGCTCCGGATTTATCGGCGACTGATGCATTGAAAAACCAGACTTCATCGGTCAGCGCACTCAACAGAGTTCGCATGTTCGCACAAAACCCGGAGATGATGCAACTGTACCCGGTAAAATCGGCTCCGGTTTCCGGCTACCAGATACTGATAATAACCCCTTCGCAGTTCCAGAGCGGATTCCAACCGCTTATTGATTTTTACGGCAGCAGGGGCGTATCTGCTGAAATTACTACAACTGAAGATATTGCAGGTACAAGCGCCGGTATTGATCTCCAGGAAAAAATGCGCAATTATATCACTTCCGAATACCAGACAAATGGCATTGAACATGTTATCCTCGGAGGCGATGTGGCTCAGATACCATACCGCGGTTTCTATTGTTATGTAATTTCGGGTTCAGGATATGAAGACTACAACATACCCGCCGATCTCTATTATTCTGCTCTCGACGGCAACTGGAATACAAACGGAGATGCGAAATGGGGCGAACCTGGCGAAGACGACCTTCTGCCGGAATTATCGGTGGGCAGAATGTCATTCAGCGATTCTCAGGAATTGGCAAATATGGTTCATAAATCGGTGACATATCAGACAAATCCGGCTTCATGGGAGATGAACAAGCCTTATCTCGTATCAGAATTTCTGTATGATCCTCCAATGACATGGGGCTCTGATTATCTCGAACTACTTGTGGACGATCACAATGACAACGGTTATTTTACTCATGGCATTCCGTCGGCAACGAACAATATTACACGGCTTTACGACGCTACCGGTTACAACTGGAGCGTAGGGCAATTGCTTACAGGTATCAACTCCGGTAAATCCTTCATCCATCATTGTGGCCATTCTAATGCGACTTACATGATGCGGCTTAATATCTGGGATGTTACCAACGAGAATTTTGCGCAGGTTAACGGCGTGGCAAATAATTACCAGTTGATGTACACACATGGTTGTATCTGCGGGGCTTTCGACGAAGAGGACTGCATTGCGGAGCGCGCTATAACCATCAACAATTTTCTTGCAGGCGGGATTTTCAATTCGCGTTATGGCTGGTTTAACCAGGGTGAAACTGAAGGTCCTTCGGCACATCTGCACCGCGAGTTTATCAGCGCGGTGTATAATCCGGTTCCTGATTCGGCAATCACTGAACTTGGCGCAGCGCACACCATGTCGAAAATAAAAACTGCTCCCTGGATCGGACTTCCGGGCGAGTTTGAACCTGGCGCACAGCGTTGGTGTTTCTATGATTGCAACGTTTTGGGAGATCCCGCGCTGAAAGTATGGCGAAATAACCCAATGGTTGGCGTATCAGAGAAGGAACAAGCCTTTTCGGTTGCCGTTTCCCCGAATCCGTGCAAAGATCAGTTGAACGTCAGATTAAACCTGAAAAATCCGGTTTCATGCGCAGTCAGTCTTGTGAATTCTCTCGGACAGGAAGTTTTTTCAAAGTCTTATACCAGAATTGAAAACCGGGAAACGATAAATATCAATGTAAATTCATTACCTCCGGGAATTTATAATTGCCGCATAGCCACAGCGGATGCCACCTTTGTTGAAAAGGTAATTGTCAACAGATAAATTTTGTTATCTTTTTCACAGTAGGCAGGATATATGTAACTATTGTTCATATCTTTGCATCGAAACCCACCATTTCAGGGTGTTCAGACCCTTTCATGGTGGGATTTTTTTAACCTACTAACCAATCATTAAACATTAAATCATGAAAAAACTTTTCCTTTTTCTGACTATGTTCATTGCCACAATTGTGAACATTCAGGCACAACAGTTTACTTATCGCGATGTATCGGGTAAACCGGGAATGAACATCGTTGATTCACAACCCAACGGCGTTGAGGTAGTTTATTCCATACCAGATTTTTCAATGGAGGATCTGATGGTAAATGGCGTCGCGATGAAATCCATAAGTTTGCCGGGAACATTTCTTTTCAATGATGAAGGCATGCCTAACCTGCCAGGCAAAGGGGGTTACATTGCCATTCCACAAGGCGCAACCGCAAAACTCCGAATTGTTTCCCAGCGCACAGACGTTATTCACAATGTTGAAATCGCCCCCGCCCCGCGCATTCCATTGGAGAATGATAATAAACCGTTAAACTATACTCCAAACCCCGCAGTTTACAGCCAAAACGCTTTTTATCCTGCAAGTCCGGCACAGATTTCATCAGTTACAAAATTTCGCGGCGTTGATGTAGTAATGCTTGGAATGACTCCTTTCCAGTATAACCCGGTTACCAAGGATATGATTGTTTACAAAGAGCTTAATGTTACAGTTGATTTTGAAGGCGGGAACGGTCATTTTGGCGAAGATGCATACCGCAACGCATGGTGGGATCCGATTTTACAGGATAACATCATGAACTGCCAGATGTTACCGACCATTGATTACAATGCCCGGTTACAGTCTGTGAACAAATCAGCGCTCAACGACGAGTGCGAGTATATCATTATTTCTCCCACCGGTCCCGATTTTCAGAGCTGGGCTGATTCAATCCGCCGGTTCCGTTTGGAGCAGGGAATTCTCACCAAAGTTTTCACCGTCGACGCCATTGGCGGAAATACGACCACCGCTATCGAAGCCTTTATTGACAATGCTTACAACACATGGACTATCAAACCGGTCGCCTGCCTGATGCTTGGCGATTATGGCGCCGACGCTACCAAAAATCTTATCTCTCCCTTGCTGCCTCATCCTGATGGTTATCCAAACTTTGCTTCTGATAATAAGTATGCCGATGTAACCAACGATCAACTTCCTGATGTTGTATTCGCCCGTATTACTGCAAATGACGCTACTCAATTACAGATCATGTGCTCAAAGTTCCTTAGTTATGAGCGCAATCCTCCAACCGACCCGGTGTTTTATGATAAACCTATAACCGCTCTCGGATGGCAAACCGAGCGCTGGTTTCAGCTCTGTTCGGAAATTGTGGGCGGTTATTTCAGAAATACCCAGAATAAACATCCCCGCCGGATCAATGCAATTTATCAGGGCACACCAGGATCAATCTGGTCGTCGGCAACGAACACAACAACCGTTGTCAATTACTTTGGACCCAACGGTCTCAACTATATTCCCCAAACCCCGGCTGAAATGCCATGTTGCTGGAACGGCGGAACTGCCACGCAGATCAATCAGGCTATTGATTCCGGCGCTTTTATGCTGATGCACCGCGACCACGGCAATTATACCGAATGGGGCGAGCCAGCTTACAGCAACAGTTGGGCTATCCAGTTAAACAACACAAATCTTACCTTTATCTTTTCCATAAACTGTGAAACGGGCGCGTACCATCGCAGCAGCGATTGCCTCGGAGAAAAATTCCATCGGCAATTTAAAAATGGTCACAATGCAGGATCAATGGGATTTGTAGCTCCCACCGAAACTTCCTATTCCTTTGTGAACGACACTTTTGTCTGGGGAATGATGGACAATATGTTCGCCGATTTCATGCCCGCCGAAAATACTTTCCCGGCGTCAAGGGGCTTCTGTCCTGCCTTCGGTCATGCCGCTGGCAAATATTTCCTGCAAAGGTCAAACTGGCCTTACAACACCGGAAATAAAGTAGTCACTTACCAGATGTTCCACATGCATGGAGACGCTTACATGACGCTTTATTCAGAAGTTCCCGAGCAACTTGACGTCAGCCACGCAGCTACCATCAATTACGGCGCTACCTCCTTTGAAATAACCGCCAACGACAGCGCCTTTATCGCGCTTACCTACGGCGATGAACTGATTGCCACCGGTTACGGCAGCGCAAGCGGTGCGGTTACACTTGCCATTCCTGTTATTCCGGTGGGTTCACAGATTAAAGTAACCGTTACCAAACGGAATTTCTTCCGTTACAGCGATTTTGTAACGGTGACTTCCGAAAATCTCATTGCCAATTTCAGCGCAAGTCAAACAAATATCTGTGTTGGCGCTACAGTTAATTATAATGATCTTTCAACAGGAAATCCTGTAAGCTGGCAATGGGAATTCCAGGGTGGCAGTCCTGCAACTTCCAATGCGCAGAACCCAGCCGATATTACATATACCCAGTCGGGTAGTTTTGATGTAAAACTTACGATATCAAAAGCTACCGGAGATCCTGTTACTGTTACCAAAACCGCATACATCGCGGTAACAAACCTGCCTACTACAGATTTCGCCGATGTAACCGGCTGCCCAGGTTTGCCGGTTGAGTTTTCAGATGCAAGCATTCCAAATGGCGGAACTATCACTGACTGGAAATGGATCTTTGGCGATCCCGCTTCCGGAATCAACGACACGTCATACGTTCAGAATCCCACTCATACTTTTAATGATCCCGGAGCTTATCCGGTATCGCTTGAGGTATTTGTAAACGGACTTTGTATGGACATTAAACTAAAAGATGTGACTATCAACACAACACCGGCAACTGCTTCGAAACCTACGGGACAGGGCAACATCTGCAAAGATGCGACAGGAACTTCATACCTTACCGCAGGAGCTGCCGGCGCCGCTTCCTATAACTGGCTGGTTGAACCGGAAGCCGCAGGATCCATTTCAGACAACGGAACCGCAGGAACGCTTATACTTACCTCTGGTTTTCTCGGAACATTAACAATAAAAGTTCAGGGCGTTAACGATTGTGGCAATGGGGTTTACTCTGAGGATTTGACAGTCGTCGTAATTGACGCTCCCGGCGCCCCCGGCAAACCTGTTGGCGCTGATAGTCTGGATTTAAACAAAGTTACCCAGACCAACTTTACCATTTCCGAAGTTCCCGGAGCTGTTACATACTCCTGGACGATTGACCCTGCGTCGGCGGGAACCATTTCAGGAACAGGATTAACCGGAACAGTTAACTGGAGTTCTACCTATCGCGGCAGCGCAGCAGTTGTTGCAAAGGCAATGAATACCTGCGGCGAAAGCGTTGGATCGGAAGAAAAAGCGGTTAAACTTTATTCCACGGTTGGCATTTCTGAAAACGAAGGAAACAAGATTGAAGTAACGCCAAATCCCAATAACGGCAGGTTCAACCTTGATATTAACGCAGGATTTACCGCGAGCGTTTCAATAATTGTTTACAACACAAACGGCGTTGCTGTTTACGGCGAAAATGAGGTGAAAGTATGCGGAAAACTCCGCAAAAACCTCGACCTGTCAAACCTTGCAAAGGGCGTGTATATCCTGAAAGTTGAAGGAATCGGAATTTCAAATACAATTAGCGTGGTGATTGGGAAATAATTTCCACGCTGACGCGGTTACTCAAAAAAAACAGCTCCGGTAACGCGGGGCTGTTTTTTTTTGGCGCCGGTCTGAATTTTCAGATTTGGAAATGGTTCTTACTTTACTCAAAACGGGAAAAAATGTCAAGCTCACGAAAAAACCTTTGTAGCATCATCTTTATAAATTCTTCCAACAGGCAAACTGATCTGGTTAAGCTCAACAGTGTTGCCATAAGCAGCGGTCACCTTATTAATAGCCACGATATATGATTTATGAATTCTCAGAAACTGTTTCTGTGGCAGGATACGTTCAAGATCCTTCATTGCGGCGAGTTTGACATACTTATTGCCTCCTGTGGTGTAAATGGCTACATATTCTTTCAATCCTTCAATATATAAAATATCATCAAAATTGATACGGACGGATTTATACCCGCTTTTAACAAAAAACCAGACTTTCTCAGTATCATCAGGCAAAGTTACGGTTACATGCTGCTCAGCCTGTGTTTGGACTACCTGGCGTAGCAACTGATACCTGTGTGTAGCTCTGTTAACCGCCTGGAGGAACCGTTCAAAACCGACTGGTTTCACGAGGTAATCAACCACATCCAATTCAAACCCATCGAGGGCATATTCAGAAAAGGCAGTAATCAGAATCACAAGCGGTTTTTCAGGAAGAGAACGGAGCAACTCAAGACCGGTCAATCCTGGCATCCGGATATCGAGAAATAGCAGATCAATCTGTCCGATGAAGCCAGATATATCGGTGGCGCGTTTACAACACCCTACGATCGAAAGATGTGGTATTCTGCTAATATATTCTGAGATTAGATTCAATGCAAGGGGTTCATCATCGGCAATCAGACATCGGATATTCATAGCTTTATGGTTAATGAAACGGAATATACAAGCGCGGAATGACGTATCTCAAGGAGGGTTTTTCCCGGGTACATCAGATCGAGTCGCGCACGAACATTGATCAACCCGATTCCTCCTTCCTTCTTTTCTGAAGGCGTTCCAGGAATACTGTTCTCGCAAATAAACATAATTTCTCCTTTTCTGAATGACAGGAAAACCTGAATGAAACCCTCCGGATCGGCGTCAATCTCACTATGTTTAAATGCATTCTCAACGAAGGTAATAAATATCAGCGGAGAAATAAACAAGCCAGGATTGGGTTGTTCCACCGAAAGACTGACTTTTCCTGAATCTTCGATTCTTAGTTTTTCCAGTTTGATATAGTTTGTAAGGAATTTAATCTCCTTTTCGGCGGAAACGAGTGTTTCGCTGGTTTCATATATCAGGTACCGCATAATTTCAGACAGGGAAATTATGGCTCCGGCGGTTTTTTCGGAACGTGTATATGCCAGAGAATAAAGGTTATTAAGAGTATTGAAAAGAAAATGCGGGTTTACCTGCGATTTCAACATGCGTAACTCTGCTTCGTCGCGCTGACGAATGATTTCCCGGTTTCTTTCGGTAGCAAGCAGTTGATTCTCGGCAAGTTTATAAAATACGCTTAGCATAAAAATAAACAGCAGGCTGGTAACGATAAATAATTCGCTCAGGTATGGCTTTGCCGGAACAGGGATGGCGGCTGGTTCTCCAAATAAGTAAATACGGAAAGCCATACGTACCGGAATGAAAATGCCGATCAGCATGAAACTTGTCAATAAATATAAGGCGTAATTCTTTTTGGAAAAAAACCGGGGAATCAGAACGAGCAGGTTGATGTAGAAAACAAGCATAAATAAAACGCCGTTTAGCAATGCGCGTAAAATGGCGATGTTAATTGGCCAGAAATTGGCGAAGAAAAATACGCTAATTAGCAGGAATATAATCCAGAAGCCAACATGGAGGATTTGTTTGTATGTGGATTTTGTCAATTGCATTGGAGGGGCGGCGCTTAGATGACTCACATTTAGTAATGTTTTCCAATGTTAAGTTACTATTCAAATTTATGACAATGATAGCAGATTTTCATGGATCAGATGAAAATTATTAAACTTCCGTCAGTCTGGTCTCTATCAAAGGTATAAAAAATCGCACAAACGGTGTTTTTGCATCACAAAGCAGGTTGTATCTATAAATCTGCCGTTGGTTGAAATCATTCACGCCGAAGCAGCCTTCCATGTTAGTTTTGCTTCGGGTTTCGATTGGAACCCACTTTTAAACGAAAACAAACAATTCAAAAATGACAAAAATGAAAACAAAAATGAAAATGGTGGCAGGAACGATCGGGATGAT
Organism: Bacteroidota bacterium; assembly: GCA_037131145.1. Classification (GTDB taxonomy): domain Bacteria; phylum Bacteroidota; class Bacteroidia; order Bacteroidales; family FEN-979; genus CAIVAT01. The sequence continues at coordinate 3,129 of JBAXRP010000012.1, read as the reverse complement.
TATCCTGTCGCTTGCCGGGGTATTCCTTTTCAGCGCGTTCAAGGCAACTTCAGAAAACGGGAAAGCAAAACTTGTTCTGGATATCCGCGCTTATCTCGACAAAAACGTTAAACCAATTATGCAACCGCAACGGGTTAAACTCGATCAAATTTTAACTGCGGACGAAAAAAATCAAGTTAGCATTTTGAATAATCGCATTCAGCAACTGATTAAGCAGCGCCATGAATCAGGGATTGGATTTACAGATTCCGATGAATTTTCATTCACCAGAATACCAGTTTTTACGGAGAAGCAGAAGTCTGACCAGAAAAGAAGCCGCGACGAGATGCGCCGGATCATGGCTCAGACATGGGCTATTGCCGACCGGCATGAAAAAGAGATTAATCAGCTTTTAAATGAAAAATTAAGTTTTTTCGGGACATGGCAGAGAGGAATTACTTCAATTGTCTCCGATTATCTCGACGATAAATTCTACTTTATCGGAAGCAAACAGATTATTAAGCGCATTGAAAACCGGGAGATTGTGAAATATTATTCGCCGGTTGCCTTCCTATTGTGGGATCCGCAGCAGCGATTCATTCCTGATGAATTACTCGGAAAATAAAAACTCAGAAGCCTTCAAAACAAAAATAACTTTTACGAACTTAGCCATCCCGCATTGCCGGATAATGCTCGTAAACAAACTTAAAAACAAAATCCATGACAAACTTAAAGATTGTATTTTTCCTGATGTTGGCCATTGCAATGGCGACAAGTTGTAAAAAAAATGAAGAAACCCCTTTACCAGACGCCACTTCTGAAGAGGCTGCCGCAATAATGGTCGCTTCGTTCTGTACAGGAAATGCAGGAACAATGACCCAGGTTGAAGACGCCGTTGACCTTTCACAAAGTATAATGCTGAAATCAACCCAAATTGATTCTTCCTTTAACATTACAAGTGTTCCTGGCGCGCTAATCACTTATCAGTATCAGATGAACTATTCATACGGATTTCAGACGACCAACAACTTCCAGTTGGTTTATACTGCATCGGGTAATTGCGACTCTCCGAATGTAACCGCCGCTATTTCAGCTTCAGGAACCCTCGCCGTGACCGGTTTTCTCACCGGCGACACATATATTGTAAATGGTCAGAGCGCAAGGGAAGGTAACTTTGTTATGAAGATCGGAAATAAAAATTCAATTAACGGTAGTGTTTCCACTACGATTACCAATTTCAGGTTCAGCAAAACAACCGGACTTTTAGAGAGTGGCGCCGCTACTATTGTGGTAGCCGGAAGTACCGGCGCCGGCAGAAGTTTCGGATTTACGGGAACTCTCGTTTATAACGGAAATAATAATGCCACCCTGACCATCAATGGAAAAACGTTCAACTTCAATATAGCGTCAGGAATAATTTTGTAGGATGACCATTACCAGGTCGCCCCAACATAATGTGGTTAAACTCACAAACGCCGGACTGAAGTCCGGCGTTTTGCATTTATCGAAGGTTAAGGATTTACTCCCAGAGTTATACTGTTTGAGGTAGCCGGGTTGCCTGCAACACATCCTGTAAGGCTGGAAGTAAGAATACAGGTAATAACATCATTATTATTGGGCAAATAAGAAAAAACGTTACTATTTGTGCCTGCATTGACGTCGTTTACTTTCCATTGAAATTCCGGGGCTTCTCCGCCTTTTACAGGCGTTGCTGTGAAATCAACTGAGGTTCCTGCTGCAATCGGATTTTCTGAGGCGACAATGGTAATGCTTACATTATTGTATGACATACATCCCGTTATAAAACTTTTCTCTGCCCCGTAAGCCGTACCGCGGCTGTTTGTTGCATAAGCCCGAACAAAGTAAGTTTTATTCAGGCTCAGACCAGTCATTGTACATTTGTAAACGCCCGGTCCGGCGCCTTTGGCAACATGATTTCTGGTTGTATCCGGATTATTGACTGTATCCCAGCAGACGCCCCTCGTAGTTACGGCAGTTCCTCCTTCAGAGGTAACGTTGCCTCCCGCAGTAGCTGTTGTTTGCACAATGTTGGTGACTGAGTTCGTACTGACAAGTGGAAGGCAGCCACCCCAGGTAGGGACGCCATTACAAAAAACCATGCTTTCACCGTAAGCCCCCGCCGGGATAATTATCCAATCCGAACCATTCCAGTATGCCATATCCCCTGAGTTTGAACCAACAGGAGGTGAAACTGGTATCCAGCGGCTTCCGCTCCAGGAATAATAACCGGAAGCAACACGGTTTGGCGCTGTGCCATTTGCAAGGGTATTGTAAACCAGTAGTCCAGGCGCCGGAGCAGCAATCGGAGCCGGACTATTTGCTGCTGTAAGCGTAAGACGTGGAGGTAAAAATCCACGATTTGAAGAACTTATATCAAGCATTGCCGAAATATCAGGCGGATTTCCGTTTGAATTAATCGCCACCTGTGCCGTTGTATGAAAGGCGCTTAAAATCAGCAAACCGGTGAGAATAATCAGTAACGTGGTCTTATTCATATTCTTCTGGATTTAATTATTTATTGTTGTGGACGCCATTTAAAGACTTGTCGGGAACATTCCTCTCTTCTGATCGGCTCTTAATTCTTCCCCTAACATTCAGATGTTAAAAGTATGCAAAAATATCACAATTCAGCTAAACATAGCGAAATATTAAAATAAAAACCTTTATGGGATATATTGCCAATCCGATTTTGCCAAGAGATTTCGACGTCTCCTCCATAGTTCTCTCGCGCCCTGAAAATCAGCATAGCATTGAATAGTTAATGGATTTGATTAATCAGTTCATATACTTAAAACGGGATAAAACTGCGCAATTAAAATTCCAGGTTCCAAATTCCAGGTTCCAAGTTCCAAATCTCACACGAAAAACGAGAAAGAGTAAGCGCTTACCATGCCTTGAAAGCAAGAATTTGGAATTTGAATATTGAAAATCGGGGTTTGGAATTTGCGAACAGAATGTCACAATTTACTTCGTTTGCAGTATATAACCAAGGAATAGACAACAGAAACAATGAATCCAATTTTGCCCAAAAAGGGGTTACAATTTGTATTTATTTTATTTTCTGAATTTTACAAGAGCCTCTCAGGGGACTTGAACCCCCGACCTACTAATTACGAATCAGTTGCTCTA